>DAOVAM010000136.1 GCA_030671065.1 Candidatus Aminicenantota bacterium | reverse complement strand
ATCACGCGGTGGAATATAGTCCCATCGTAGAATTTCTCGTCCACATAAGAGAGAAAATTTTGAACAGAAAGGGGAGCTTTCTCGGCGTTAAGCTCTACGGTGATATCGCCCTTGGTTGTTTTTATCAAAATCATTGGATTATTGTCCTTTCCGAGACTCATTACTGGCAGAGCTGAAAGTAGCCCCAGTATACATAGGAGTGAAAGTATCCTTTTTAGCATCAGCGCCTCCTTGAAGATTTTGCCTTGAAATGGGCGGAATCAACATATCAGAATTGAAATCCCAAATCAACGAAAAAAGGGGCCTGGCCCCTTTTATAAAAAGTTACCTATCCCCATTTTCCATTCTTTATAACGTCATTGCGAGGAACGTAGTGACGTGGCAATCTCTTAGAAATAAATGCATCTTTCTTATAAGATTGCCACGCTTCGCTCGCAATGACATCTATTCATGCAAAATGAGGCTGTCTTTTTTGTATCGAGGCTGAACCTCTCATTACTGTTTAATTACCATTCTGGGGAGCTGAGGATTGAGGCCGATCAATATCTTGTAGGAAGACATCCCGGCCCATCCGGCGATCTCTTCTGCGGTGATCTTTTCTTTTCCTTGATAGCCGAGCAGCACGGCCTCATCTCCAGGAACAACTGATGAATTTTCCTCCAGGAGGACTGTGCAGTGGTTTGCTGTCACAGCAGCGATCAAAGTGCGTCTTTTTCCTCGGATAAGAACCGATGCTTTGCCGATGACATTCGGCGGATAGCCATCCGAGTATCCGACAGGAACGATCGCGATTTTTTCCTTTTTTTGTGCTGTGTATTTCCGGTGGTAGGAGACAGAATCTCCCGGCTGCAGAGTCTTGACCGTTGATACACGGCCTTTGAGCTGAAGGACAGGCTTCAATCCGAGTCTATCTTCCTTCTGAGTCTTTTCCGATGGGTAGTAGCCGTAGAGAGCGATTCCCGGCCTTACCATATCGAGGTGAGAAGAAGGCAGGTCCAGAACTCCGTCACTGCTTGCCGCGTGTTTCAAACCTAAAGAGATGCCTCCTTTTTCAGCCTTCTTGCAGAGATTGAGAAAGCGGTCCAGCTGTTCCTTGTCAAATTCATCATCTTCGGTCAGGGCTGTCGAAATCCCTTCTATGAGGATGGCTTTTAATCCAGAGGTGTTTTGAATATAGGGAGAAGCCTCTCTGTGCTGGATCCCCATTCGCCCCATGCCCGTATCCACGTGGATATGGACCTTTGCTTTTTTCCCGAGCTTGAGGCCAGTTTGGTTGAGGCTTCTGACATTTTCGTCAAACACGGATTGAGAGATATCATTCTGGATTATACGTTCCTCGTCATCACTGCTGAAAGGACCAAAATTGAGGATGGGCACAGAGACACCCTTCTTCCGGAGGAGGAGAGCTTCCTGGAGTTTGCCCACCATCAGAAAATCGATACCGGCTTGCTCCAGATGTTTTCCCACCTCAACCAATCCATGACCATAAGCATTGGCTTTTATGACAGCCATGACCTTCACTCTCGCAGTCTTTCTTATCTGGTGGAGATTCCAGGTCATGTTTTCCAGGTTGAGCTCTATCCACGGCTCAGCGGAAAGATTTGGAGAAAGCGCAGTTTCCTTTTTGAGTGAGATTCCAAGTCTATCTGCTGCTCGAGCAAACATTGCAGCAGAGCCCATCCCTGAGATAAACAAGAAATTTCTTCGTGTTATTTGAGTCATTTTTTTCACCTTAAAATATTCATAAAATCTGCCGATATAAGATAATTAATTATCCTAATAAGATGTCTTGAACATGGTGTCGACAGCCTTTATGAAGATTTCAGCTTATTTCCCAAATATAAGGAGCACCCAAAAGGCGCCCCTCCGGTATTCCTCGTTTTTTTCGAAGAGAACACCTATTCCATTTCTTTTATAGTCCAATGTTTTTTTCTCAATCTGCTGCTTGACTTCTCCGGAGAGCCGGGAAGGATCTTGGGTGATAAAGTAGAGAAAAATCGTATCGGGCAACATGGGAAGGATATCCGGTGAGAGAGTTTTTTTTTCAAAGATTTTTTTTAATACTTTTCCAGCATGAGTAACAAGCCTATTATCCTCCTTAAGAGGGTAATGCCCTTCACTCTCTCTCAGTTCATTGATAGTGCGGAGTATGAGTTGTTTGATGTCTGCATGACTCATGTGTCTGTATTTGTTTTCAGGAAAGAGGAGAAGAGTGATGAAATAGCTTCCGCCTGGGTATTTTGCGTTCCGGCCGAAAGCCACACCCAGACCCGCTGTTTCATAGATTTCGTTAAGGATCTTGTCCTTGTATATGGATTGAGCCCCTTCCAGGGCAGGCGACGTGATAAAATGGTATTGGGTATTACCGAATTCGCGCGGTAAAGGAGGTGGACGGAGGTCTTTAATCATATTCAAAGAACATTTGTGCGCATATTCGTCTGCTTCTGGAAAGAAATGAAGAGGAAGGAGGGAATTTGTTCGTCTTAATGCATTCATATCCCTTTGAATCTCCCTCTTGACCACTTTTTCATCCTTGAGCACCGGAGCCCTGCGGAAATCTTGAGTGATGTAATACCCTATATTTTTCTTGAGAACCGCACCGATTCCGACCTGGTCAAAACTCGGGTCGAGTATATTCTCTCTGTGTCCCTGGCTCTTCATGAGTTCTTGGTGGATGAGTTCAGGCATATAGCCGTTGCTGAAAGCGACGTTCTCTCCGATTGCTATAAAATAAAATCCTTCATCCACCAGCCGATCCTTGTAAGATCTTCCATCAGTAGAGGAATGAAAAATTCCGCCGCGGGAAGCCATATCCTGGCTGTGCGCGCGGGCGAGATGGCTCAAATCCGGAGAAAAGCTGACTACATGAAGACCGTTTTTCTGCCTTTCTTCATTGATCAGTTCGAACAGTTTCCTTTCAAGCGAAAAAAGGTCTTGTTTTCGGGAGGGCAATTCTATGTTCTGTGAGGAGTAGATGAGAGTCCCGGGAAAGAGAGCAATGAGTAGAAAGAAGAGGACAAGGAATTTGGCCGCCATTTTCATCGGAATCATAATTTTTGCTTTACTTTTCAGTGATTTATCTTAACATAAAGAGAGAAAAAGTGAAGAGGAGGTCAGTATGAAAAATAAAAAACTCTTTTCATTCGTTTTAGCCTTTAGCTATCTTGCTATGTCGATGGCCCTCGCTGTCCAGGCCCAGCCAGCCCAGCAGACGGATGAGCAAAAACTCCTTCAGAGCCTGCATTCCATCTCAAGCCATAAGCTCTTCGATTACGTGAAGGAATTGGCTTTGGATAAATACGCCGGCCGGCTCACGGGGACTGAAGGATACAATGCCAGTGCCGAATGGGTGGCTTCTCATTTTAAAAAATGGGGAATCAAGCCTGCGGGAGATAAGGGCACATACCTCCAGTCATTCCCCAATCCGTACACATTGGTCTTTAAAGACTGCGAGGTGTATCTCCATATTCCCTACAAAAAATCAGTCTTGAAAAAACATTATAAATATGAAGACGAGTTTATCCCGGGAGCAACCTCCGGTTCGGGAGAAGTGACGGCTGAGGTAATCTATGTCGGCTACGGAGCCACGGCTCCCGAACTGGGATATGACGATTACAAAGGCGTGGATGTCAAAGGGAAGATCGTCTTGATGGAGAGAGAAGCACCTGTTTCAACTAATGATGCCGAACTCTTCATGAAGTGGCGCCCGTATTCTTTTCATCAGTACAAACTCGAAAATGCCGTGAAGCACGGGGCAAAAGGCATGATTTACAACTACGGCCCCATCTCCAACCCGAACAACTCCTACGACAAGAATTTCATCTACTCTCATGTGGGAAGAGTGGTTGTCGAAGATGTCTTTTCCGGAACAGGGATGAAACACAGTGACGTAGTCAAAAAGATCAGAAAGACTCTAAAGCCTCAATCGTTTGCAACAGGCAAAACAGTCACCATAAAGAATACAACCGAGCATTATCCTGATGGAATCGGTACGAACGTCATAGGAATCCTTGAAGGATCCGATCCTGTGCTCAAGAAAGAAGTGATTATTATCGGTGGACATCTTGACCATCTCGGCCTCTGCTATGAACTCATGCCCGGCGCGAACGACAATGCTTCGGCTGTTGCGGTCATCATGGGAATTGCTGAAGCCATGACAGAATGCCCCATCAAACCACGCCGTTCTGTGATGTTCCTCCTTTTTGGAGCCGAAGAGCAAGGCATTGTGGGATCCGAGTATTATTGCGACAATCCTATTGTTTCCCTTGAAAAAACCGTGGGATTGATCAACATGGACGGAGTTGGCTGCGGAGATAGAATTCGTGCCCTTGCTGCCGAAAATTTTCCTGAGTTCTGGGAATTCATAAATAAGGCTAATGAGAAATACATCCATCGAGTGGTCAGGACTTCCTACTTTGCCAACATTGCCCGGCCGAGGTTGGATGCAGCCCGGTTCATGTGGAAAGGCGTGCCAACCATATCTTTCAGTGTTTCTGGCTCTCAGTCTTACTATCACATCACTAAAGACGACATCGACACTATAACCCCTGAGATTCTCGAAGACATGGCCCAGCTCATCTTTGTAGCTGTGTTGGATATGGCTAACCAGGATTCGGTAGATTTCAGGAAGTAGGTTCTCTCGATGAGATTCCAGGCCCCTACTCGAATATATTTTGGCTCAGGGATGATATCCCGGCTCAAGGAAATAATCGAAGAATTCTCAAAAGATCCCAGTCTTTTTCTTGTCACTGACCGGGGAATTATTGATTCAGGTATCGCCGAAAAGGTCCTTGAACAACTTCCGGGAATCCATGTGTTCGACGAGATCGAGCAGAATCCCAAGCACAACACCGTGAACAAAGCCGGAGAGATTGTCCGAAAGCTGAAGCCGGACATGGTCGTTGGTTTGGGAGGAGGAAGCGCTCTGGATGCGGCGAAAGCTGTCGCTCTTCTGGCTACAAATCCAGGCAGTATTGAGGATTATGAAGGGAAAGGCAAATACACATCCCCTCCTCTTCCGGTTCTTGCTATTCCCACAACCTGCGGAACCGCAAGCGAAGTGACCTGGGTTTCTGTGGTGACCCACACGGAACGCATGTTCAAGATGAGTATCAAAGGTCCCCTTATGTTCCCAGCTGTGGCTCTCGTTGATCCTGATCTTCTTGTGACACTCCCGCCGCCGCTCATTGCCTCGACCGGAATGGATGCTCTCACTCATGCCATTGAGGCCTACACAGTGAAGGCTGCGACGTTCATGACAGATATTTTTGCTCGTGAATCGCTGAATCTGATCTTTCAGTCCCTCGAGAAAGCCTACAGGAATATAAAAGACGATACGGAAGCCAGGGTAGGGATCATGAAGGGCAGCATGATCGCGGGGATGGCATTTGGAAACAGCGATGTTGGAGCAGTCCACTGCATAGCGGAGGCAGTGGGTTCGCTTTACGATACCCCGCACGGAGTGGCCAACTCGGTTTTTCTTCCGTATGTTATGGAGTTCAATCTTCCGGTAGCAATGGCCCGGTATGCGGATATTTCCCGGATCGCAGGAATCGATGAAAAAGATGAGGAAGCTGCCGCCAAAAAGTTGATCCAGACGATAAAAGAACTATCCCGTATATTAAACATTCCCTCATTCAGGGACCTTGGTATCGAGAAGGATAAGTTTTTTGAGATCGCGGAAAAATCCTTTCAGAATAATTCCAATCCCTCCAATCCAAGAGAGGCGGGCGTAGGGGATTACATGGGAATCCTGGAAAAAGCCTTCAAGGAATAAAGATTAAAGGGGTCGCGTCTTAACATTTAACATTTCAAAAAATTTGTGGACAGTTGTACTAGCTCAATAATTCGGTAGTACTTTTTAGATGTCATTGCGGGCGCAGCGTGGCAAGCTTAGTGAATGGGGAGCTAGGGCTTTAGAGGATTTGGCTTCCAGTTCTTTTTCTTTATCCTCAAATTTGAGTTTGTGGCATTTTTTGGAAATTTCTGCGAGTTCTCGGTGAAGTTTATTTTTTTGGAAAAATATTTTAATCCACACGAATCTCTTGATTTCCTCCTTGGATCCGAGTGATCTTTT
>DAOVAM010000034.1 GCA_030671065.1 Candidatus Aminicenantota bacterium | reverse complement strand
TGAATTAGAGAGTACTTTTAAATTCGATGAGACAGAAGACCAGCTGAAGGCCATCAAAGACATCATGAAGGATATGGAATCTGAGCCCCCGATGGACCGACTTATCTGTGGAGATGTGGGGTACGGAAAAACCGAAGTGGCGATCCGGGCGTCGTTCAAAGCCGTGATGGACGGTAAGCAGGTCGCTGTCCTCTGCCCCACAACTGTTCTGGCCAGCCAGCATCTCCACACCTTCAGAGAAAGAATGGTTCTCTTTCCTGTTCGAGTAGAAGGCCTTACACGCTTTCAGACGAATAGCCAGCAGAAGAAGGTCATCGAGGATTTAAGGAAGGGTCTAGTCGACATCGTCATCGGAACCCATCGGCTTCTCTCCAAAGATGTCCAGTTTCACGATTTAGGGTTATTGATCGTCGATGAGGAGCAGAGGTTTGGAGTCAATCACAAAGAAAAAATCAAGACGATAAAGAGTGATATTGATGTCTTAGCCATGAGCGCGACACCTATCCCCAGAACACTAAACTTATCTCTTACAGGCATCAGGGATATTAGCCTTATCGAAACACCTCCCAAGGACAGGCTGGCCATCCACACTGTCGTGACACCCTTCAGTCCGAAGCTCATGGCTTCTGCCATAAAGATGGAGCTGGCGCGAAGAGGCCAGGTGTACTATATCCATAACAGGATCGAGGACATCGAGAAGATCGGAAGAATGATCGAGAAATTCGTTCCCCAAGCAAAAGTTGCCATTATCCATGGGAAGATGCCGAACGCAATCCTTGAGAGGAGGATGATTGATTTCATAAACCAGAAAAACAATGTCCTTGTTTCCACAACGATTATCGAGAATGGTATAGATATTCCTCTTGTCAACACCCTCATTGTGGACCGTGCAGACCTTTTTGGGCTGTCTCAGCTTTACCAACTCCGCGGAAGAGTGGGGCGTTCTTCTCGACAGGCAGTGGCCTATTTTCTTGTTCCGCCGTATAGTGCGCTCACTCGCCTGGCAAGGGAACGCTTGAAGGCGCTCCAGGAGTTTACGGAACTGGGTTCGGGTTTCCGCTTGGCAGCTAAAGATTTGGAAATAAGGGGAGCCGGGAATTTTTTGGGTTCTGAGCAGCACGGATACATGGAAGCGGTCGGATTCGATTATTATATGCATCTATTGGAGCAGACAATCCGGGAACTCAAGGGAGAAGCACGAGAAGAAATCAAGAGTGAGATCAACTTGAGAGTGGACATCCGTATCCCAGAGAATTATCTTCCTCAGATCAACTTGAGACTCAATCTCTACAAACGTATTTCTTCTGTTGAGAATTTAGGAGAGATAGAGAAAATTAAGAATGAGATCAAGGATAGGTATGGTCCTCTTCCGCAGAATGTCAGGAATCTCCTTCGGTATGGCGTAGTCAAGTACCGAGCTCAAGAAATGAAAATTCGCTCTATTGACCGCGTGGGAAAAAGAATTGTTTTTAAATTCCTACCCTCCTCATCTGCCAATTTGACGCGTTTAACTCATCTCGTCAAGAAATACTCAGGGTCTATCACGCCCCAAGGAGTGATGAGCCTGACCATACTGGCTGAAAGAGAAACTCAGATCATGGATGAAACGATAGCAATCTTGAAGGAGTTATCTGTTATGTAATATAATATGTTTGGTAAGAAGCAATGAAGATTATCATACAAAAGAGAAGTGGATTGTTCTTGATGTTCCTGGGTCTTGTTTTTTTATTCCTCACGAATTGTGATGTCCCGGATACCCAGGAGGGGACCTCTGTGTTTGACTTCAGTGACCCTCGGAATAGGAACAGCACCATCCTTGAAATCGAGGGTACACTCTATTCCAACTCCGACCTTGATAAGTATGTTCGTGCGATTCTTGGTGATGACCAGGAAGCCCTGACTGTCATATCTCTCAGTCGCCTCTTTGATAACTTCATCGAAGAGAAGCTTTTGTTGAAGGCGGCGCGAATGACAAACATGATTTTAACTGAGAGGGAAAAAGAAGAATATCTGGCAAAATTGTCGGAAGAACTCAGCGCTGAAGAGAATCAGATCTCTCTGGATGAAATGGAAACAGATATGCTGTTCGAAAGATTATTGATTGAAAAGTACACTTATGAGCTCATCAGGAACATTGAAGTCACAGATGATGAGATCAAAGAGTATTATGATTTGAACAGGAGAGATTTTTTGCAGTCTGAAAGAGTAAAGGTCAGTCAGATTTTGCTGGAAACTGAGGATAAGGCTATCATCGTTATGGAAAAAGTGAAGGCATCTTCCGAAGAAGAGTTCAGAAAGGTTGCCCAGGAGGAATCTGTGGGTCTGGAAGCTTTGAAGGGTGGAGAGATGGGCGTGTTTGAAATGGGACAGCTTCCCTTCGAAATGGAATCGGTGATATTTTCGCTCGAAGAGGAAGAAATAGGTCCCATTGTGGAATCTTCTTACGGATTTCATATTTTCAGAGTTGATGAGAGGTTTGAACCCAAATTGATTTCTGAAGAAGAGGCCTCTGAGTCCATCAGAGTAAAAATTCTGGACTCAAAGATCAAATTGCTGATTTCCAGACAAATAGAAGAATTGAGAATGAGCCTGGTCTGGAATTTTTATCCGTTGAATTTACCGTTTCCTTACCAGAGGATTGATCTATGAGAATATTAAGACTTTTTCTGATCTTGACCCTCCTGTTATTAGCAGTTTCGCCTGATTACAGCCAGGAGGTCATCGAAGAAATTGTGGCTATAGTCAATGATGAGATTATCACTCTAACCGAGATCCGAACAGAGTATGAGAAAAATTATCAAGGGCTTAGAGCTCAATATCAAGGCGAGGAGCTAGATAAACAGGTAGAGCTGGTCAAAAAGGGCCTTTTGGACGGGATGGTCACAACCATTCTGCTTCTCCAAGAAGCGGCCAATCTCGGCATCGATATTGAAGAGCGGATGAAGATGTTCATTGATAACTTAAAAAAAGAAAATAATATTAATTCGGATGAAGAATTTTTTCGGATCTTGAGCCAACAGGGAATAGATTATGAAGAATGGAAAGGAACGCTGAAGGAGAATATGCTGAAAGAGGCTGTCATTGTTTCAGAAGTCCAACGCAATATTATTATCGATGAGGCTGAAATCGTCAGCTATCATAAACTCCATCCTGAGGAGTTTACAGAACTACCCGAGTTTACACTAAAAGCCATCTCTTTTTCCTCTGATTCGGGAAACGAAGAAGAAATAGAAGCTAAGAAGCGGGAGATAAACGCGAAGATAGAAGCTGGAGAGGATTTTGGGGCGTTAGCCAGTGAGCAAGCAGATGGACCGGAGAAAGAAAAGAACGGAGATTTAGGGAGCTTTAAAAAGGGTGAACTGGCAAAGGAGTTAGAAGAACCGGTTGAGAATTTGAAACAAGGAGAAGTGACTCCTTGGATTCAATTCAGGAATGGATGGTATTTACTTAAACTAGTGGAGAAGAAAGAGGCGCGTTTGCAGCCTTTTGATGAGGTCCGAGGCGATATAGAAAATAAGATCTTTAGTGAGATCGCTCAAGTGAAATTTGAAGGATTCATGAAGGAGCTCAAAGAAAAGAGCTACATAAAAATTCTCATACCCAACCCATTAGATTTCTAATTAATCCGATTGATCCCAATTTGTTTCTGTCCCTTTTTTGATTTTAAGGAATCAGGACAGCTGCGGCAAAGGCCGTTGTCCAGAGTCCTTTTTTTCCAGAAGCTATCTGAGTGATATTTCTTGTTTTAACAGTCAATTTATCGGATATCCTGTAGACGTTTTTTTCTTCATTCCAAATCTGACTGATATCGAAATTCACCCCGAGCGTGGTGGCCAGCATGTCGGCAGCCAGGTCTTCTGCATAATGGCCGGCTTCTCTCTCATCCTGGCCAAAGGTGTGATGTTCAGAGAGATACCCATAATGTCTTGGTTCATTCGGAATGGCCAGGCCCACGGATGCGGATATTATGCGGTGGGCCTCATCTGTGGCGCATTCACTCATCACCAAAAAGACGATTTGGCCTGGATGAAGATGTTTTAATCCTTCCTCTTTAGAGATTAATTCACAGTGTGGAGGAAAAATACTCGATATTTTCACAAGGTTGAAAGGGGCTATCCCTCCCGCTCTCAGAGCATGCTCAAAGCTGGCTAATTTTTCCTTGTGCTGTCCTTTTCCTTTTGTTAGGAATGCTTTGGATGGAATGATTGAACTCATTGGCTTCCTTTCTTTAATGGCTGATGAATTGGCGGTAAGATGTGTTCAGGTAGAATGGCCTGTTTCGGAGAAGCACCACTTTTTTACTTTTTTTTGCCTATCGGCTCAGCTTCTTCAAAATCTATTTCTTTTGAAATATTCCATTCTCCCAGGAGGGCATAACGTGATCCTTTAACCTTGACAAAGAGGTTGATTAGCCAAGGATTCCAACCGGGATTTCTCTTGAAGTCGAGAAGGTTTTTCCCTTCAACTCCGTAGTTGCTTTTCATGATTATTACATCACTCACTTCTCCGGGCAGGAGCGGTTTCTTTGTCATGGCGGCGTAGAGGTTATCACCCCGGTTTTCCACTTCCCCCAACTGTTTGAAAACAGCATTAAAATACACGTGTTTGAGAGGCTTATCAGAGAGATTTTTAACTTGAAATGAGATTGAAGGGACGAGAATTAACTTCTGAGGCCAGGGCGAGTAGTATTTTTTAACCCATTTTGATTGCAGGTCCAAGACTTCGAAATAAGTCTTGAGATCTTCTGTGGTCGGTACATTGCATGAAGTCTGAATAAATGTCAAAGCAACTGCAATACAGATAAGAAAGATAGTGAATTTGAATTTTGCCATTGAAATTCTCCTCTCTTAATTTAAATATAATTGATGCGCAGAAATTATTCAATCTTTTTTCCCCTTGTTTTTTTGCAATTTTTTTTTATTTTGGCTATTGTGAGAGCAGGATGAAAGAAAAGATTTTGCGATTCAATCTCTATGTCGGGCTCTTTATCCTCATCAGCTCAGCCGCTCTTCTGGCTCTACAGGTTTCTTTTGTCAAAACCTGGTTTTTTTCCTTAGCATGGTGGTCTTTCATACTCCTGATGGACAGTTTGAACTTCAGGAAAAGAGGATCTTCCCTTCTTTCAGAATCTTTCTGGAATTTTCTTTTTACGGCCTTTATCTCTGTTTTTGTCTGGTTGATCTACGAGCTTTTCAACTTGTTACTGAAAAACTGGAGCTACCATGATCTTCCAGAGAATCTACCCGTGAGATGGCTCGGTTATTTCATTGCTTTTGCCACTGTAGTTCCAGCCATAAGAGAGATCGCCTGGTTTATGGAAGGCATCTTTAAAAAAAAGAACCTTGCACTGTTTAGATTGCCAGCCACGCCTCTTCTCCTCAGAATTTTCTTTGCTATCGGAGTTGTGTTGGTTCTACTGTTTGTCATCTGGCCTCGCATTTTTTTCCCTTGTGCGTGGCTCTGTTTTATTTTTCTGGTCGAACCCATAAATATCTGGCTGGGTAATGATTCATTATGGAAGGATCTCGAGAAGAGAGATTGGACACGATTCTGGAGTTGGTTATCCGCTGGCCTTGTTGCCGGATTCTTATGGGAGTTCTGGAATTTTTGGACAGCATCTCGTTGGGAATATTCCCTGCCTTATCTCAATTTCTGGCGAATTTTTCAGATGCCTGTTTTTGGCTACACCGGTTTTCTTCCTTTTGCTCTAGAGGTCTTTGCCCTCTACCAGATTCTTCTGTACATGCATAAAAAATTGCAATCAAGGATTCTTCTGAAAGTTGTGGTTTTTATTGTTTTGCTTCTCGCTTATGCTGGAACTTTTATGCTTATCGACACCTTCACTGTTCAATAAATGGTCAGATTTTAAACCTCATTTGGCACACAATTGGGCAAGGAGTTGGGGGGACGATTATTGCATTAGTTTATGGAAGAAAATCCTAACATATAAAAAGGGGCCTGACCCCATCTTATTTTTTATTTGACTATTTGTGAGACAAAGACTAGCTCCAACTCATACTTGTCTGCGAGGTGCAGATTTTCCTTGAGGACTTTCAAGGTTTCATCTATGGGATGACAGATGCCCACGGCCTTTTCATTTTTCTGAGCCAGTCTGAAAAGCTCGATCAATTTTCCTTTTATGTAATCCTCTTGGCTCTCTCCATCAAGAAAGACATGGCGATAAGCTGAGGGGATTTTCATCCTTTGTGCGACATCATAGGCGATCGACCGGGTTGTCGTCCGGCTGTCAACAAAGAAAAGATCTCGCTCTTTGAGGGTATCAAGAATAATATTCATAAAGATTTTATTCGGGGTTATTTTTGAACCCATATGGTTGTTGACCCCTTTGATATAAGGGATTTGTTCGAGACTTGTATCCAGGATCTTTCTGATTTCCTCTTCGCGCATCAATGAATGAATAAGCCCCTCGATATCATTTTCTGCATTATTGTTGACTGACTCGAGTGGAAGATGAAGCATGACTTCCAGATTGTTCTGGTGAGCGATAAGGGCTGTCTCCTGGGCAAATGGGCTGAAGGGCAAGATGGAAACTGTCAAAGGTTTCTGGAAAGAACAGATTTCTTGTATAGCGTCTAGGTTGTATCCCATATCATCGATGATGATCGCCACTTTTTTTCTTGGCTCTTTTCTTGAAGGAACGGCTTCTCTCTCCCCAGTCTTCTGGACTGAGAAAAGAATAATCAGTTCTTTCTCTTCTTCTCCTTCGATTTGCCAGAGGAAGTAATTTTTTTCTTTTCCCGGCTGCTCTTCTTTTCCAAGGATAGAGGCGTTGATTTTTTTGAATTCTAAATCAAGGAAGGATTCCAGTTCTCTGTATTTTTCTTCAGAGAGGTCGATCATGAGATGGAGGGATCCTTTTGTGTCCCTGAACTGTTGGATTGATTGGGATGATATCCCGTACTGGGTAAAACCCTGCAGCGCGACTTGTTCCAGTATTTCCTGACTCAAGAGTGTTTTTTTTTCTCCAAAGAGGGCAGAAAAGAAGTATGCCCTGTTGTCCTTCTTCCAGCCGATGAAGTCCAACCCGATGACGGATAAAAGCACAAGAAGAGAAAAGACTATGAGTATGAATTGCGGAGGTTGGATGTTCTTTTTTCTTGCAGACCTGCTCGTTTGCATGAATTCTGTGTCAGGATAAAGAGTTAAAAGCTATTCCTGAGGTAAGTCGTGTTGCTTTGATCTTCCCTCTTGATTTCAACATCAGGCTTGACACCTTTTTCCCACAGCTTCTCACCTGAATTCAAATAGAAAATACCAGAGGTGAGGAGCAATCCACTCCCATCTTCCAGAAGGAAGAATTTTTGTTTTGCCGTGAGGCCCAGAGTTTGGAGCCCGATGATTTTTGTTCTTTTAAATTCTTGAAGAACTCCTGCGACTATTTCTGCAGGGCCGATCGTAGCTTGATTGGTCCAGACCACTAACGGCAGTGTTTTGAGTTCTGCGTTATCCGGACAGACAAGATAGTCCTTGGGTTCCTCTTTTCTTTTGAAGTAACCGATTTGGGGGGCTTTCAGGAAGATGTTAATGAGTTTTTGGGCTTCCTGAATGTCTCCTTCGTAGCAGTTCCTTAAATCCAGAATCAATGGATTTTTAGCTGATCGCAGCCGGGAAATGATGCTTTCCTTGATTTTTTTCACACTGGGAGGATACAGACGGTGGATCTTGAGAATCCCGCTCGTCCCCTCAGCAGGAGTAAAAGAGATGGATTCTTTAAAGAGGGATGCTCTTTCTATTGTCTTCTCCTCAGTTTTGTTGCCCCTGAGGATTCTGAGCCTAACAGATTTTTCATTTTTACTTTTGAGATGGAGATTCGTTTCGACCAAACTCATTATCTGCGGTGACTTTTCGTCGAGAGCACTGATGACATCACCAACCTGGATTCCATGCTTTTGAGCGGGAGAGTTTTCGATGACTCCGATGACTTGAGGAAAAGAGCCGTATCTTTTGTACAGCACGGCTCCGATATCCTTGTACTCAGATTCCATGCGCTGACTGTATTTGATTACGCCTTCCTGATCTAAGTAGGCAGAAAGCATGTCCAGGGAATTAGCCAGTCCCTGGAGGGCACCTTTCATCGTGTGTGCTGGATTCGCTTCTTGAATGTAGTTGTTCTGTATATAATGAACAATTATCCTGAGTAATTCAAAACTCCTGTTGGGAGAAGGTGTTGAAGAGAGCCCGGGAGCTAGATTTTTTTCGATGAGCAAGAGAAGCGAGACGACAGCGAGAACTGTTAGGATAATGAATTTTGTTCGTTTGTTCCTCATTTTTTATCACGCATGAATTGTGATTGTATCATCTTCTTCTCAGCCATTTCAAGGGATCAATGGGCTTGGCCTTAGAAGTTATTTGGAAGTAGAGGGTGACGCCCTCTAAAGAGCCGGTGTCTCCAGCAATGGCAATGGGCTGGCCGGTCTTTACCAGATCCCCATTTTTGACAAGAAACTCAGCACAGTGCCCGTAGATTGAATGGAAACTCATTCCATGGTCGATGATGATCACGTTCCCAAAACCTTTGAGATAGTCACAGACTACGACTTTTCCTGGGTGGATGGATTTGACAACCGTCTGGTTTTTCTGGGGAGAGATTTCGATTCCGTTGTTAAATGTGACGGTTCGAAATTGGGGATGCACCTGGCGGCCGAAAGTCGACACCACAGCTCCTTCAATCGGCCATGGGAGTTTTCCTCTTTGCTCGTAGAGGGGAACGATGAGCATCGGGAATGAGATTTCATCCTTGAGTAATTTTTCGATCAAGCGCTGCAGCTGTTCTGCTCTCTGATTGAGGTCTTCCAGAGCTTGGAGATGCATCTTCTTGTTTTCCTTTATCTCATTGATGAGGGCTTTCTGTTTTCTTTCTTGAACATCAAGCTCCTGCCTTTTCTTCTTGGTTTTCCAGATTAAATTTGAACTTTCCTTTTTTTTCTCTTCAAGCGTGCTCTCTGCATCCTTGAGTTGAGAGAGAGTCTCCAAATAGTTCGAGATAAGCTTATTCTGATACTGGGCAAGAAGAGTCAGGTTTTTGCTCTCAGAAACGAGCGTTCCCATGTCTTTTGCCTGGAGCATGAACTGCAGCGGATTGAATTTTCCATATTTATACATAGTGACAAGGATTTTTTCGGTAGATTCTTTTTCATCATCCAATTTGGCCTTGAGTCTCGGTATTTGTCTTTGTATGGAATGTAATTCACGGTTCGTGTTGCCCAACTGCATAGTGTAGAGGGAGATCTCTTTCCTGATCAAATTTTTGTTGAAGCCGATCCTGTCCAACTCAGAGAGGAAGGTGGTTTCCTTTTTCTCCTCATCTTTTATCCTCTGCTTGAGCTGGTCGATCTGCTGGGAGATGTCTGCAAGACGTTTTTTGTATTCTGAGACGTCCTGTTGACCGGAGGCTCCCAAAGAGAAAACTAAGATCAGAAAAAGCAGAATCTCTGAAATGAGATGTCTGCGTTTGGAAAGATTTTCACGGAACTTCATTATTATAAATGATATCCCCCACCGCTGAATTTATCAACCAAAAAATATGGGGAACGTCCCCTCTATTTCCTTTCTTTTTCGCTAATCAGGAGGATCTTTCTCTGTTGTTAGATGATAAAGAAAAGCAGAAGCAGGAAAATGTTAAATGTTAAGACGCGACCCCTTATAATTAAGGTTGTATTAATTTATCGTCTTTTTTATAGAAATATTTGGTTGTGGCTTTTCCGACCAATCCGGCCAGGATAATCATGGATATCAGATTGGGGAACGCCATAAAGGCGTTGGCCATATCTCCTATGTACCAGACGATATTCAGATGTGGACCTTGGATATTCGCTCCGATGAACAGCAGGATGATGAACGCAATCCTGTAAGGATAAACGATTCGAACTCCAAAGATATACTCCAGACATTTTTCACCGTAATAGCACCATCCCAGCAGGGTCGAATAGCCAAACAGAAAGGAGCTCAGAGCGATGATGTATCCTCCATACGGGAGAACTGAGTCGAATGCGGCTGCTGTTAACTTGGTGGACGTGAGTCCTTCTGACGAGCCAAATGCAGCTGTTTTAAGATACATTCCTGTGATGACGATGGTCAGGGTGGTGAGTGTGTTGACGACGAGTGTGTCGATAAACGTTCCTGTCATGGCAATGAGGCCGTTCCGGGAGGGGTCTGATGATTTTGAGGCGGACTGGGCGATTGCTGCCGAGCCCAGCCCGGATTCGTTGGAGAGAAGTCCTCTTCTTACACCAACGCTGATTATCAGTTTTACCGAAGCTCCGATCATGCCTCCTCCGACAGCCTTGACGGAGAAGGCGGATTTGAAGATAACAGTAAAGGCTTCAGGGAGGTTGACGATGTTGGCACCGATGATGATAAGGGCTCCTCCGAAATAGAAGAGGATCATCGTCGGAACCAGGCGTTCAGAGACAGCGCCGATTCTCTTTATTCCTCCCAGCACAACCGCTCCGACCATGGTGAATACGACAAGGCCAGTCACCCAGAAGGGAACACCGAGTTGGTCGTTGAAAACAAGGGCCATAGAGTTGGACTGTGCCATGTTTCCTGTGCCGAAGAGGCAGGTGAACGCACCGCAGATGGCAAAAAACATACCCATGAATTTAGCGAATTTCACATTTTTTATGCCGTAGCGGGCGTAGTACATGGGTCCGCCAGACATTTCTCCACGCTCATTTTTTATCCTGAACTTGACTCCTAAAAAGCCTTCAGCGTACTTAGTTGCCATTCCGAAGAAGCCGGCGATCCACATCCAGACAGGGGCTCCTGGCCCGCCAGTTGCGATGGCAGTGGCCACCCCCGCCAGGTTTCCGTTTCCCACCGTCGCAGCCAGGGCGGTCATCAAAGCGGCATAAGGAGAAATATCCCCCTCCTCTTTTTCTGATTTATCCTTCTTCATCGCTCCCTGGAGGACCATCTTCAAGGAAAGGATTAAGCGTCTGACCTGAATCACCCGGGTGAAAATGGTGAGTGTGATTCCGATTAAAAAGAGAAGGACAACCATTAATGGCATCCAGATGAAATCGCTTGTTTCTTTTGTGAAGACGAGGGCTTTATCCAGAAATGAGAGAGAAATATTGAGGTCGAACTCGAGAGTTTTGTCTCCCTCCTGAACCTCTATCTCTCTTTGTTCTCCTCCGGCAGGGGTTGCGCTGTAGAGGTCCACCCAGAGAAGGTATCTTCCCATTTCGATATTCTCGAAGGAATAGTTACCTTCTTTATCGATTTTGGCCTCGAGACGATTTTCCGTCCCAATGGGCTCGAGCAACACAGAACCATGAGTGTAGGGCTTTCCTTTAGCAGCATCAGTGACTTTGCCTTTTATTTCAGCCGCGTTTAAAAATGAAAATCCAGAGAGTGAAAGAATCAAGCAGATAATGACGATAAATTTTTTCTTCATGGCGTTATTTATCCTGCAATAGTTTTAATGAAATAAAGAATGATCAGTATAACTATCGGAGTGAGAACCATCAACGAAAAAGCCCATATATAGCGCAGTCTGAAACGTGGGTTTCCAGAGGCAATTTCCTTGAAAGCCTTTTTCCGTCCCCATATGTAGCCGACAAAGACGCAGATAAAAAAAGCGCCCACAGCCAGGGATATATTGCCGAAGGCGAAAGCAAAAAAGCCTAAGAATTTGAGCTTGGTGAAAAACTGCATTCCTCCCATGGAGAGAGCCGATGGAATGCCGAGAATAAAAGTGAAGATTCCGATCACAAGGACCGCTTTTTTTCTCGACCAGTTTCTCTCATCGACAAAGTAAGAGACAGGCACTTCAAGAAGAGAGATTGTCGAAGTCAACGCAGCCACAGTGAGAAGAGTGAAAAAGAGAATACCGAAAATATATCCGCCAGCGAACTGGGAAAGTATGAGAGGGAAAATTTGGAAGGCCAGGCCCTCTCCTCCGACATCTACAGGTTGTCCAAAGGAAACGAGAGTCGGGAAAATAATCAATCCTGCGAGGAGGGCGATGAAGGTATCTGCAAAGGAAACCCATCCGGCTGAGGAGACGAGATTGCTCGATTTGGAAATGTAGCTGCCATAAGTGATCATGGTTCCCATGCCCAGGCTGAGAGAAAAAAATGCCTGCCCTACAGCGAAAAGAATAACCGTGCCGTTGAGCTTGGAGAAGTCGGGGTTGAGATAAAAAGAGAGGCCCTTTGCAGCTCCGGGAAGAGTGAGGGCTCTTACTGCGAGAAGCACGATCAACACGAAAAGAGCGGGCATCAGGATCTTTGTCCATTTCTCGATTCCTTTCTTGACTCCCTTGGAGATGATGAAGATGGTCAATCCCATGATCAGACCGAAGAAAATGAAGACCTGGAGAGGGTCAGAACTGAAATCAGCGAATATCTTAGTCGTCATTTCCGCCGTGAGCTGTCCCTTGAATGCTCCGGCGGCTGTTTTAAAAACGTATCCAGCCGCCCACCCTGCCACGACTGCATAGAAGGAGAGAAGACAGATGCCTGTAATGATTCCCAGATAGCCGATGAATTTCCAGGGCGAACCAGGCTTGATATAATCGATGGCGCCGACAGGATTTCTCTGGGAGTGGCGGCCGAGAGTGAGCTCAGCCAGCATCACGGTGAACCCGATGACCGCCACAGCCAAGACATAGACGAGAACAAAAACAGCTCCGCCATTCTGACTGACTACGGTAGGAAAACGCCAGATGTTACCCAGGCCGATGGCTGAACCTGTCGCGGCGAATATGAAGGCGACCTTGGAGCCCCAGACTCCTCTGGCGCTTGTTTCCTGGCTCTCCATTCAATAGTCTCCTTAATCCTTGCAGTCAAAAATTATCATATTTATCCGTATCTTTTACCATAAAAAGAAGATAGGCTCAACAAAATAAAAAGAGGTTGCGCAATTCGTGCTCCCCATTTAAAATTATAGGTCAACACGATCGAGGAGGTGAACGATATGCCCGCAATAGAAGTCAAGCCTGATGTTTACTGGATAGGAGTGAACGATAGAACCACCGACCTTTTTGAAGGACTCTGGCCAATCACCAAGGAAGGAGTCTCTTACAATTCGTATTTGATAGATGACGAGAAGAAGGCGATCATCGACCTGACAAAATCTTTCAAAGGGGACGAGTACATTGATCAGATCGATGAGATCACTGATATCTCCAAGATTGATTATGTTGTCATCAATCACATGGAGCCTGATCATTCGGGACTTCTCAGGACGCTAAAAAGGATTGCGCCGCGAGTCACCTTCATTGGTTCGGCAAAGACTAAAGAAATGCTCGAAAGTTTTTTTTCCATAAAGGAAAATGTCCAGGTGGTTAACGATGGGGATACGCTTTCCCTCGGGAAACGAACGTTAAAGTTCTTTTCAACCCCTTTTATTCACTGGCCTGAGACCATCATGACTTATGAAGTCTCTCATCGGATTCTTTTTTCTTGTGATGCCTTTGGTGGGTATGGATCCATCCGAGGATCAATCTTTAATGATGAATGCGAGGATTTTGACTTCTACAAGAAAGAAGCTCTCCGGTATTACGTCAATATAGTGGCCAATTACAGTGCGAGAGTTTTAGGGGCAATCGAGAAATTGACTGATCTTCCTGTGGATATCATCGCTCCTTCCCATGGTCTGATCTGGCGAAAGAATCCGTCCTTTATTGTCGACCTTTACAAACAATGGGCAGAATGTGCCAGGGAAAAGACTGAGCCTGGCATCACACTTGTCTACGGCTCCATGTATGGTTACACAGAGTTGATGATGAACGCAGTGGCTCTGGGAATATCGCAAACAGGAGTTCCTCTCGAGATCTTCGATGCCGCGCGGACTCATGTGAGTTACATACTCCCTTCACTCTGGACGAAGAGCGCAGTGATGATAGG
>DAOVAM010000266.1 GCA_030671065.1 Candidatus Aminicenantota bacterium | reverse complement strand
ATAGAAGAGGAAAAAGTCCTCATCTCACGAACTGGGTACACGGGTGAGGATGGTGTGGAGATATACACCTTATCTCTCCAGCCGGAGAAGATCTGGGATGCGATTATGGAGAGAGGTAAAGAGTTCGGCCTCCTTCCGGTGGGGCTCGGCGCGCGGGATACACTCCGTTTAGAAGCCAATCTCATGCTCTACGGGAATGATATCGATGAAACGACCACGGTCCTGGAGGCCGGTCTGGGTTGGCTTGTGAAGTTCAAAAAGGGGGAGTTTTTGGGCCGGGATGCTCTCCTTAAACAGAAAGAAGAGGGGATAAAGAGAAAAATTGTCGGTTTCGAACTTGAGGGGAGAGGAATCGCAAGGTCTCATTACCCGGTCTTCGTTAATGGAGAAAAAGTCTCTGAAGTGACGTCAGGCTCCTTCTCTCCGTATATGAAAAAAGCCATCGGATTGACCTATCTGCCCATAGAACACACTGAGGTGGGAACAGAATTCGAAGTGGGAATAAGGGACAATAAAATCAAAGCCCGGGTCGTTCCGACGCCTTTCTATAAAAGAGGTGAGACCGAGCCCGGTGTTTGATTGCAATGACAATACAGTATTAGTTTTGAGTTGACTAATTGCGGATGGCTATTTAATATTTATGACTTACTCGATACGGCATGCTGAATATTTTCTATGAGTGAGGAGGAAAAGATGTATCCTGATGACTTTTACTATTCGAAGGACCATGAATGGATCCAGGTGAAAGGCGACACTGCGACGGTGGGCATAACGGATTTCGCTCAAAAACAGCTTGGAGATGTCGTCTATGTTGAACTGCCCAAGAAGGGAACTAAGTTGGAGTTCCACCAATCCATGGGCGTTATTGAGTCTGTTAAAGCGGTCTCAGACGTCTATTCTCCGGTTTCTGGAGAAGTGGCTGAAGTCAACGAAGGATTGAACGATTCCCCGGAACTCGTGAATCAGGACCCTCATGGAAAAGGCTGGTTCATCCGGCTCAAAATAAAGAATGAGGCGGAACTCGAAAAGCTGATGTCAGTGGATGAATACGAGAAATTCCTGGAAGGGATTGAGGACTAATATTAACGCACTAAATAATATGTCATTGCGAGTAAAACGAAGCAATCTCGTACAGAATCATTCAAATAAAGAGATTGCCACGCCCTTGGGGCTCGCAATGACAATGTAAAAACATTTATTGCGTTTACAATAGTGCAAATCAAGGCGAATGATATAAAGCGAGAGACATTCAGTCAATGAGCTACATTTCTCTGAGCGATAAAGACAGGAAAGAGATGATGGCCCGAATCGGCATCTCTTCCGTAGATGAACTTTTCCAGACCATTCCTGGAGATATCAGGCTGAAAAGGGAGCTGAACGTTCCCTCTCCTTTGACAGAGATCGAATTGATTCACCGGTTCGAAAAACTCGCTAAACAAAACAAGTATAAAGATTTTCTTTCATTTTTGGGTGCGGGTGCATATCATCATGTGATTCCTTTTGCGGTGGATTATCTGAGTTCCAGAGGAGAGTTCGTCAGTCCTTATACTCCTTACCAGCCCGAAGTCAGCCAGGGAACACTCCAGGTGATTTTTGAGTTTCAAACTCTTATCTGTCAATTGACTGGCATGGATATCGCAAACGCTTCCCTTTACGACGGCGCATCAGGGGCAGCCGAGGCTGTGCTCATGGCCCATCGGCTGAAAAATAGACCAAAGGTCTTGATCCCTCAGACTCTCCACCCTCAATACAAAAGAGTCATCAGGACTTATGTGAAAAATCTGGGGATTGAGATCGAAGAGATCGGGTATGCAGAAACAGGAGAAGTCGATATCCAAAACCTCAAGGACAAACTGGATGACAGAACATCCGCTGTTCTCGTCCAGTCCCCCAACTTCATGGGCATCGTGGAGGACATTGGAAAAATCTCAAACCTGGCGCATTCTGTCGATGCTTTGGCCATAGTCGTGGTTGCAGAGGCAGCCTCTCTTGGGATTCTGGAGGCTCCGGGTCATCTGGGAGCTGATATCGTCACGGGAGAAGGCCAATCTTTCGGGATTCCTTTGAGTTTTGGCGGGCCTTATCTGGGTTTCATGTCCTGTTCCAAGGAGTATATCCGCCAATTTCCGGGCCGGATCGCCGGGGAGACCACAGACGTCGATGGGAAGAGGGGATTTGTTCTAACACTGTCAACAAGAGAGCAGCATATCCGGAGAGAGCGGGCCACCTCCAACATCTGCACCAACCAGGCTTTGTGTGCGCTGAGGGCCACGATTTTTCTGGAGACTCTGGGGAAAGAAGGACTCAGAGATCTTGCCGAACAGAACATCCAGAAATCCAACTATGCTTTGGATAAGCTTACCCGGATCAAGGGAATAAAGAGGAAATTCAGTGGACAAGTTTTCAACGAGTTTGTCCTTGAATTCTCAGGAGACTTGCCCAAGGTTGAGGACGTTCTCGAGGGAAAAGGGATCGTCGGGGGACTTCACCTCGGTGAGTTCTTTCCTGATTTGGGGAACTGTCTTCTTGTATGCGTGACAGAGCTTCATAATAAGGATAAGATCGACTATCTGGCAGCGTGCATGGAAGACGCTGTGTAGAGAATTCATGATGATTCGAGAGCCTTTGATATTTGAGATCAGCGAGAAGGGAAAGAGAGCCTTCTTTCTGCCTGAGATCGATGTTCCTGTTAAAAAGGAAATTCTCCAGAATCTTCCTCTGCGGAGTGAGATCAAGGAATTCCCCGAGGTTTCGGAGGTGGAAATCGTCAGGCATTTCACGAGGCTTTCCCGAACGAATTACTGTATCGATGAGGGATTTTATCCACTGGGCTCGTGCACGATGAAGTACAATCCCAAGATCAATGAGAAGGTCGCATCCATCCTGGGGTTCACGGCA
>DAOVAM010000059.1 GCA_030671065.1 Candidatus Aminicenantota bacterium | reverse complement strand
GTCCATTGACTTGACTTCTCCCTGACGAAGGGCTATATTTCCATAAGCATCCTGGACTCAAAAAGAAGACAAAATGTTCGGTAGTATCGGCCTTCCTGAAATGATCCTCATTCTTGCGCTCGCCCTCCTTGTGTTCGGCCCAAAAAAGCTGCCGGAAGTGGGAAGGTCCATCGGAAAGGCCCTCAGAGAATTCAGAAGGACTTCGGATGAGATCAAGGACAAGATTGAAGAAGAGATCCAGGCCGATGAGCTGAAAGATATAAAAGAAGAGATCGAAAAGGACATCAGAGGCAATGAGGAAGGGAAAAAAGTATCCTGACAGCATGACCTTCCTCGAACACCTCGATGACCTCAGAAAAAGGTTATTTTACTCCTTCCTAGCCATTATCTTTACAATTTTTCCTGCCTGGTTTTTCCATGAACAAATCTTCGAAATCCTGGCCTTTCCTGTTAACCAGTACCTTCCTGAAGGAGAATCGCTCGCGTTCACCAAGCTGACCGAGCCCTTTATGGTGTACATTAAAGTTTCTTTTTTGGCCGCGTTTTTTGTCATTTCGCCCTTTTTATTTTTCCAATTCTGGAAGTTCATCGCTCCAGGCCTTTACCAGAAAGAAAAGAAATATGTCTTTCCTTTTGTTTTCTTCACGACGGTCTTTTTTGCCGCAGGAGGCATCTTTGCCTACTATGTCGTTTTCCCCTTTGCCTGCCGTTTTTTCCTCGGTATGGGCGCCGATTTTCAGCCAGTTATCAAGATGGATGAATACTTCAGCCTGGCTATCCGAGTGATCTTAGGGATTGCTCTGGTTTTCGAGCTTCCCACCCTGATCTTTTTTCTCTCCCGCATGGGCTTGATCACCGCTAAATGGATGGTAAAAAAATTCAAATACGCTGTCCTGGCGATCTTTATCCTCGCCGCCATCATCACTCCTACTCCAGACCCGATCACTCAAAGCATCGTCGCTGTCCCGATGCTCGCCCTCTACGGATTAAGCATCCTGATCGCCTTTATTTCAGAGAAAAAAAGAAAGGAGAAGGCAAAGGAATCAGAAACTGAGGAAGATTTAGCCGGATAAACATAAATTCAACCGACGGAATGAGGAACAAAGGTAAGGGCCCTGTTCTCCCTTCTGCCTTACAGGTCAAGGATCCGGACAAGCAGTCCCATCTCCAATTACATAAAAAACATCTTCAAAATGTTCAGAAAATGAAAAAAAAAGTAAGATTTATCGGATTGACGGGAACGAACGGCTCTGGAAAGGGCGAAGCTGCAGCTTACTTTAAAAAGAAAGGATACTCCTACTTTTCCCTTTCCGACCTGATTCGAGAGGAACTTCAAAAAAACGGAAAAGAGCTCACTCGGGATAACCTTATTGAAAAGGGAAACGAATTGAGAGACACGCATGGGCCGGCCATGCTGGCTCAGCAGGCCAGAAAAAAAGTGAAGGGCAAGACTGTCATTGACAGCATCCGCAATCCCTTTGAAGTCGAATACCTGAGGATAGACAAAGAATTTATTCTTCTGGCAATCGATGCGCCAGTCGAGTTAAGATATGAAAGAGTCAAAAAAAGAGGCAGAAAGGAATCCGCCTCGACTCTCCAAGAATTCATCAAAAAAGAAGAAGAGGAAATGACGGGCAGTGAAAAAGGACAGCAGCTCCGCAGGTGTATGAAAATGGCTGATTTTGTCATTTTCAACGACGGAACGCTTGAAGACTTTCAACTCAAGCTGGAGGAAATGTTATGAAGCCGAAAAGAATTTCAAAGAACCAGTATTATTTAGGAATAGCGGAAGAAGTTGCCCGGCGCAGCACCTGCCACCGCCGCTCCATTGGAGCAATCATCATCCGCGATGACCAGATCATCTCCACAGGTTACGTGGGTGCACCTCGAAAAACAAAGGACAGTCTTGAGCATGGATTCTGTCTCCGAGACAAATTGAACATTCCTCACGGCCAACGCTACGAACTGTGCCGGAGCGTCCATGCAGAGCAAAACGCCATCATCAACGCTGCCCGAGCAGGCGTCAGCCTTTTAGGCGGAGACATGTACATCTACGGCAGCATAGCAGGAAAATTCAAGCCGATAAATGCCTTTCCCTGCTTCATCTGCAAAAAGATGATCATCAATACGGGTTTGAACCGAGTCATCTGCTCCACTGAGGATGGCAAGATGAAAACCTTCCGCATTAGCGATTGGGCCAAGGAATGGATGGCTGGGGATATTCTCGACGACAGCCATCAATACGGCTGATGCGATTCCGGTCTGTTATGATGTGAATAAACCCCACTATGCCTATGACATCAATAAGCCGTTTGGAGATAAAAAAATGAAAACACATCCCATTCTCCTTTTTTTCCTGATAGGTCTCTGCTCACTCTTTATAATACCGCAGATGTTCTCTGCTTCCGGACAAGAGACTCCATCTGCCACAAAGACGGATGTCCGTCTGCTTCAACTCCTGGGAATCACTCCCTCTTCAGAATCCATTGACTACATCCAGAGTAAAACACAGTTTCAGCTTCACACCCTCTTGACTGAACAGCGTCATTCCAAAACCTGGGACCTGAGCAAAAGGATTCAAAAGGATAGTAAAAGTGGTCTCCGGATGCTTTTCTCTGTGGACGAGGATATTGCCCAAAAACTCGACGCTCTCTCTAAAGAAAGAAGAGACTTGGAACAGGCCGTCCGGGCCATTGAAGAGGCCCTTCTCTCCAACCACAAAATCTACATTTATGGCTGCGGTGCGACAGGCCGACTGGCCAAACAGATGGAAAGCAGTTTCTGGCGTCCATTCTGGAAAAACGTCAAGAGTACAAAGAAGATATGGCAAAAGATCCAACCTCATCTCGGAGAGGCTATCGAAAGCCGGCTCATCGGGGAAATGACCGGAGGAGACAGAGCGCTCATCAGTTCCCTTGAAGGATTTGAAGACCTTCAGCTCATCGGACATCTTCAGCTCGAAGACAGGAAAGTCGAAAGAGGCGATGTGGTCATCTGTGTAACAGAGGGGGGAGAAACGTCCTCTGTAATCGGAACCATTCTCTCTGCCCTGGACCAGTGGAAGAAGGGTAACGTCTCAGATCCTGCACAAACAAGAAAAAAACTCTATTTCATCTACAATAATCCTGATGAAAGGCTTCTTCCGTTTGACAGGAGTCGGGCAGTCCTTGAAGAGCCCGGAATCACCAAGATTAACCTCACCACAGGGCCTCAGGCAATCACTGGTTCCACCCGGATGCAGGCCACGACGATCGAAACTTTTGTCGTAGGCAATATCCTCCAGGCTGCGCTGGACAGGGTCTTGAGAAAATACCTTTCGAGCAAAGAAATGGAAAAGCTCGGTTTTATCACCGAGCAATCCCTGGGGAAAAAATTAGGGGATTTTTCTCAGATCCTGAAACAAGTCCAAGCGAATAGAGATGCTGTCGCCAAATTCACGCTGCTCGAAGCTCAAACCTATAACGCAGGACATTATTCCACCTATTTCGCCCAAGAAGGACTCATCACAGTCTTCATCGACAGCACCGAAAGGAGCCCCACCTTCCGGCTTTTTCCTCTGGATACAGTGAAAGAAGACAAAAGAAAATGCTGGATCCAGGTCTGGACGCCGTCCTCAAGCCTTCAAGATGCCTGGAAAGTTTTTCTCGGGAGGCCATTCAGAGGGCTGGCTTCTTCATTCTACAGGATACCCTTCGAAGAAAAGATCGAGGATGCCTACTTGAAGAGAGCAGCGCTGGAAAGCCTTAAAAATGCTGGGGACGACCAGCAGCATCTGTATGATTTTTCTCTTTCGGATTTTAACTTGAAAAATCGAGCTCCAAAACAGGGAGATCTGGGTGTTGTGGTCTGTATTCAGCCTGAACTGGATGAGCTCAAAAAAAAGAATTCAGAGTTCCGGAAATTCATCGATCTCTTCTCGAGCAGGGGGGCAAACGTGGCCCTTGTCCTGATTACTGACAAATCCCCTGAAGATGTGGCCAAGCTTATAAAAAAAATACCCGGGATTGATATTCAAGGCAGAGACTCACTCGTCGCCGTGCACATAAAAAGAAGAAACGACCCTCTCGGTATCAACCAGCAAATCGCCCTTAAAATCCTCTTGAACGCCCATTCGACTGCAGTCATGGCCCGCTTGGGGAAAGTTATCGGCAACACCATGACAAACGTCAGCCCGAGCAACCTCAAACTCATCGGACGGGCAACATACCTTATCCAGTCCCATGTCAACGACACCCTGAGCCGTCCCCAATGGGTGAAGCTTAACGGCATCCAAAAACCGATCTCCTACGGGGAGGCCAACGCTGTCCTGTTTGACACCATAAACTTCCTTAAGGATAAAAAGGAAGAAGCGGGACAGACAGCAGAAGTGGCCCTTTCCATCATTCGGATTCTTGAGTCCTTTCGACTGAAGAAGAATTTTCCCAACACAGAAGCGTTGAAGGTCGTTAAACAGACGGGATTGAATCAGTACCTCTCAAATATCACAACTGAATCCAATTAAATCAGTGATAAAATCAAGACTTTCCGCCAAAAGGACTCCCTTTCTTCTCGTATGCACGATTCTGTTTTTGTGTCTAACACATATTAATCTCCTTTATTCAACAGATAAACTGGTCAAGCTCGGGAACGAGATCTTTCTTGAAGAGCTCTCTCCCTCACTTAAAGGAAAATCCCTGGGCCTCATCATCAACCACACCTCTGCTCTCCCTTCAGGAAAATCCCTGGCCCAGGCTCTCCTGGAAAAGGGGCACAAAATTCAGGCCATTTTTTCTCCCGAACATGGCTTCACCGGAAAAGTGGAAGCCGGCAAAGAGATTAAAAACAGCCAGCTCAAGGGCATCACCATATACAGCCTCTACGGAGAAACAAAAAAGCCGAAGCCAGAGCAGATGGAAGGAATTGATCTTCTCATCTATGACATTCAAGATGTCGGAACGCGATTTTACACCTACATCACGACTCTTAAATACATTCTCGAAGCCGCGGCAAGAGAGCAAATACAGGTTTATGTCCTGGACAGACCCAACCCTGTCGGAGGAGAGATAATCGAGGGACCTCTCATGATCCCAGAATTCGAATCCTTCATCGGAGCGCTCCCCATCCCGATAAGGTACGGATTAACATCTGGCGAGTTGGCGATGATGATGAAGGGGGAACAGTGGATTGCTCAAGACTTCGATCTTCACGTCGTCAGGATGAAAAACTGGAAAAGAGGCTATTTCTGGAAAGACACGGGTCTCCTCTGGATCCCCACTTCTCCCAATATGCCCACTCCTGAAACAGCTATCCTTTTTCCAGCCGCGTCTTTCTTTTCGGCCATAAGAATGAATGACGGCAGTGGAACTCCTCAACCCTTTCTCCAGTTCGGAGCGCCCTGGCTTAAACCCTTATCAATAATGAGCAGACTCAACGGAGGAAAAGAATTCGGGGTTGAGCTCGAAGCCATTGCGTACACTCCCAGATCTCTCCCGGGAAAAGTCCTTCATCCCATCTATGAAAACAGGACATGCCAAGGTATTCAAGTCCACATCAACCAAAACGAAAAATTTTTCTCGATCCGATTTGCATTGACAATTATCAAAGCTCTTCTTGAAGAATGGCCGGACAAAGTCATTTTCAACGCTTTTGACGTGAATCGAATATTCGGGAATGAGCTCTTGAGCCGCTTCCTCGAAGGGAATTTAAGTTACGAAGCGCTCCTTTCTCGAATGGAGGAAGAAGAGGATATCTTCAAGCAGAAACGAAAGAAATACTTGCTCTACGAATAATGACTTCATTAATGTTTACGGATGATCTCCTTCACTCTCATGAGCTGGATCTGGTAAGAACGTTCCATCTCTTCCAGCCGGCTTGAAATATAGCCTATGGTTTCCCTGATATTGGGGATAATAATGTGCTCAAGGGCGTTGACGCGCCGGCGGGTCACCTCGATCTCATGAGACAGGAGCTCCACAGTCTTCCAGAGCCGCGACATCTCCAATAAATCCTCGAGTATCTCTTGTATTTTCTTGATGCCAATATCCAGCTCACTTTCAGTGCTGAGAAAATCATAATCAGAGATCTGTATTTCCTCTATCTCGAACCGTGGAATTGCAAGGTTGAGAATCCTTTCTTTCTTCGGGGCTAACAACAATTTGCCTTCAGGAATCAGCTTTTCCAACTCCTTGCGGGATGATCGAGCACGGACAAATGCAAAGGAGAGAAACGCTTTCTTCAACTTCGGGCTGATTCCCTCTTGAAGCTCAAAAAGCCTGCGCATAAGCTGAAGGAAGCGGCGCATGATCTCTTCCAGTTTATCCTTGAGGAGCTTGTGTCCCCTCTCAGCCAGCACGAGACGCCTCCGGAGCTTGAGAAGCTCCATCCGGTTCGGATTAACAGAAAGTCTCATTTTTCTTCAGAATAATATTTTTCCAAGTATTCCGGACGAATTCTCTTGAGCTCATGCCTCGGAATGGTATGAAGAAGCTTCCACCCCAAATCTAGAGTATCCTGAATAGAACGGGATTCAAATTCGCCCTGCCTCACAAACTCATCCTCGAAGAGGTTTGCGAATTTCAAATACAATTTATCCAGATCGCTCAGGGCCGCTTCTCCCAGGATCAAGGAAAGTTCTCTGGCTTCCTTTCCCCGGGCATAACAGGCAAAGAGCTGGTTGAGAGCATCCGCATGATCTTCCCTTGTCTTTCCTTCACCGATCCCCTTATCCTTTAAACGGGAAAGGCTGGGAAGCACATCTATCGGAGGATAAATTCCCTTTCGATGGATCTCCCGACTGAGCATGATCTGTCCCTCTGTTATATATCCTGTCAGGTCAGCAATCGGGTGAGTCTTGTCATCCTCAGGCATAGTGAGAATGGGGATGAGAGTTATCGATCCTTTTTTTTCTTTGATCCTCCCTGCTCTCTCATACATGGAAGCAAGGTCCGTATACAGGTAACCTGGATATCCTCTCCGTCCGGGAATCTCTTTACGCGCGGCGGAGATCTCCCGGAGAGCTTCAGCATAAAAAGTCATGTCCACCAGGATCACAAGGACATGCATATCCAGCTCAAAAGCAAGGTATTCTGCACACGTCAAAGTTAAACGCGGTGTGGCGATGCGTTCGATCGGGGGCTCATTGGCTAAATTGAGAAAAAGCACGGCTCGTTCCAACGCTCCGGTATTGCGAAAGTCCTCGATAAAAAAGCTTGCCTCTTCAAAAGTGATGCCCATGGCACCGAAAACCACGGCAAATTTCTCTTTTTTACCCAATACAGCAGCCTGGCGGGCAATCTGGGCCGCGATCCGGGCGTGGGGCAAACCACTTCCGGAAAACAGAGGAAGTTTCTGCCCTCGGACAAGCGGGTTCATCCCATCGATGGAAGATATGCCTGTCTGTATAAATTCCGAAGGGTAGTCCCGCGCAGCAGGGTTTATCGGGCTTCCGGTGATATCCAGCCTTTTCTTGGCGATTATTTGAGGCCCGTGATCTTTTGGTCTTCCTGATCCATCGAAGATTCGTCCGATAATCTCTTCTGAGACAGCCAGTGTCTGAGAATGCCCGAGAAACCTCACTTTGGATCTGTCCACGTCCAGACCGACAGTTCCTTCAAAGACTTGAACGACTGCTCTCTCTGTGGAGACATCGAGCACAGTTCCACGACGCAGAAGGCCCTCCCCATCTTCGATTTCCACCAGCTCACCGTATTTGACATCCCTGATCTTTTCGACGATAACCAGGGGACCGACAATATTGGAGACTGTCAAATACTCTTTATACATTGTCCTCACTCGTTCCTTTCTTCTGTACCAGATTTTTGAATGCGTTATCGATCTCGATGTAGGATTCCAGAAGCCCGGGATCATCGACTGGAAGGAATTTCATTTTTGAAATATTTTCCCTGATCCCCATTGTTATAATCTCATTCAAATTCATCCCCTCTTCAAGAGCCTTCATTCCTGAATTATGAAAATGCAGGATTGTGCGAAGCATCATGTACTGCATTTTCATCGATGAATATGTGTCCTGTGGATGAAACGCGTTTTGATGGAGAAAATCTTCCCGAATAGACCGGGCAGATTCCAGGACAAGCCGCTCTCTGGCTGAAAGGGACTCGACACCCACGAGTCTTGCGATCTCCTGCAGTTCCGATTCTTCTTCGAGAAGCTGCATGGCTTCCTGTCTGAGACCTATAAAATCCTCTGCAACTTCGGTGTTTAAATAATCTTTGATGTTCTCCACATACAGAGAATAGCTCAGCAACCAGTTAATCGCGGGAAAGTGCCGCATATTGGCCAGCCTGTCATCCAGAGCCCAGAAGACCTTGACTACCTTGAGGGTGGCTTGAACAACAGGATCGGATAAGTCACCTCCTGGTGGAGACACCGCACCCATAACGCTCAGGGCTCCTATTCGCTTGTCCGAGCCCAAACAGACAACTTTTCCAGCCCGTTCATAGAATTCAGCGATCCGGCTGGCCAGATACGCAGGATAGGCTTCTTCGCCCGGCATCTCTTCCATGCGTCCTGAAATTTCTCGCAAAGCTTCTGCCCAGCGGCTTGATGAATCCGCCATAAGAGCCACAGAATATCCCATATCCCGGAAATACTCTGCTATGGTCATTCCGGTATAGATCGAAGCTTCTCGCGCGGCAACAGGCATGTTCGATGTGTTGGCAATAATGACTGTCCTCTCCATGAGTGGGCGGCCTGTATGTGGGTCCTCCAACTCTGGAAAACTGAGGAGCAGGTCAGCCACCTCATTTCCTCTCTCTCCACAGGCCACAAAAACAATGATCTGAGCATCTGACCATTTCGCAAGCTGATGCTGGACAACAGTTTTTCCGCTGCCAAACGGGCCTGGAACACAACCCGTTCCGCCCTTGGCCAGTGGGAAGAGAGTATCGAGGACTCTCTGTCCTGTCGTCAGAGGCTCGTCCGGCATAAGACGCTCATGGACACTCCTGTTTTTTCGGATCGACCACGTCTGGAACATGCTGATTCCCTTCACTTCTTTTTTGGTCTGTATTCGGGCAATGGTCTCCTCGACTACAAATTTTCCCTTTTTGATTTCCACGATTTTCCCTGCTGCACCTACAGGAACCATTATTTTATGTTTAAGGAGAGGAGTCTCCTCCACCTCTCCCAGGAAATCCCCTTCTTCAACGTCCTGGCCTTTCTTCACTAGAGGCACAAACTCCCATTTTTTCGTCCGATCCAGCGGCGGTACTTCAATGCCTCGGGGAACAAAATCTCCTTCTTTTTCCCTGATGATATCCAGAGGCCTCTGGATGCCATCGTAGATGGAGCTTATTAATCCTGGACCCAACTCTACACTCAAGGGCAGTCCGGTCAAAAATACGGGCTCTTCTGGACCGATGCCCGTTGTATCCTCGTAGACCTGGATGAAGGCCAGATCTTCCCTGAGCTCGATGATCTCTCCTATGAGTCCGAGCTTTCCGATCTTCACCATATCGTACATTCTGGCACCTAAACAATCCGATGCAACAACAAGCGGGCCTGCGACACGAATTATCTTACCTTGTTTCATCTTTTCCTCTTTTTTTGACCAAAGAATCCGAACCCGTGGCCTTGATGGCAAGGTCTCTCATC
>DAOVAM010000021.1 GCA_030671065.1 Candidatus Aminicenantota bacterium | reverse complement strand
CCGATGCTTTCGGCTACGGTGATCTGGATATTATCGATCCGATCCCTGTTCCACAAAGATTCAAAAATCGTGTTCGCAAACCTAAAAATCAGCAGATTCTGGACAGTCTCTTTGCCAAGATAATGATCGATCCGGTACACCTGGGATTCCTCGAAATACTCGAGAACCAGATGATTCAGGTCTTGCGCCGTCTTCAGGTCACTTCCAAAAGGTTTTTCGATAACGATCCGAACCCAACCCTGGCTTTTGTTCAATCCGGAGTCACCTATTCCGGTGATCGTTTTGGGGAGAATTGCAGGAGGAAGGGCCAGGTAAAAGACACGGTTGCCGGGGATATTGTATTCCTTTTCAAGAGCCAGTATACGATCAGCAAGTCCAGAATAATCATCCGAGGACTTCCCCAAAGAATGATAGTGAAGGCAGGTGTCACACCAGACATCTGTTTCCTTGGAAGTAATTCCGGCGTTTTTCAACGCATCTTTTGCTCTCTCTCTGAAACCTTTATCACCCAACTCCTTTGTCCCCACTCCCAAAACCTGGCAGCGGTCCTTCAATTCTTTTTCCTCGAGGAGATCGTACAAGGCTGGGAGAAGCTTGAGAAAAGACAGATTACCGGTCGCGCCGAAAATGACAAATACGTGTCGATCCACAGGAGGTTCCATTATGACTTCTCCTTGGGCTTGATATCGTGCCCGCCGAACTTATTCCTGAGAACCGCCAATATCTTATGAGAAAATCCTTCCTCATCTTGAGAAAGAAAACGCTGCATCAGGGATAACGTGATCACTGGTGCAGCCATTCTCTGCTCCACTGCCTCAAGGACTGTCCAGCGTCCCTCTCCAGATTCAGACACATGGGGTGCGATCCCTTCAAGATCCGGATTCTCCTGCAGAGCCTCTGCAGCAAGGTCCAGAAGCCAGGAGCGGACAACACTCCCGTACCGCCAGACCTCAGCTATCTGGTGAAGGTCAAGACTAAACTCCTCTTTTTTTTTCATCAAAGCAAAGCCCTCTGCATACGACTGCATCATACCGTATTCGATTCCGTTATGGACCATCTTCACAAAATGACCGGCTCCGCTCGGCCCCACATGTCCCCATCCTTTATCCGGAGCAGGAGCCAGGGTTTCAAAGATCGGACTGAGGTATTCCACTATTTCCTTTTCGCCTCCGACCATCTGGCTATAGCCCTCGGAAAGCCCCCATATTCCTCCACTGGTTCCAGCATCGACATAGTGGATGTTGTTTTTCTTAAGCATTTCAGCCCGGCGGATAGTATCCTTGTAGAAGGAATTTCCTCCATCGATAATCACATCATCTGCATCGAGAATCGGGATGAGCGCTTGAATGGTTTTATCCACAGGATCACCAGCTGGAATCATCAGCCATACGATACGGCGAGGTTTCAGTTTAGAAACAAGTTCTTCCAGGGAAAAGGCTCCCTCGGCTCCCTTTTTGACGACGCGTTCGACACTCTCCGGGCGTCGAGCATGGCCCACAACTCGATGGCCTCCCTTCAATAGCCGTTCGATCATATTCGCCCCCATCCGTCCAAGTCCGATCATGCCTAATTCCATTTGCTCATCCTCCTCATTGAATATCTATAAAACATTACTATTTCTCTCAATCTTATATACGTATAGATTCAGAAAGCTTTTCCAGTCCGTTGCTGACATTAGATTTCAAATTCACCCTAAGAATCCGGCGGCCTCTCTGCTTTAGAGCTCTGTAATCTCCCACAGCCTGTGCTTTTATCAGATTTTTGAAGTCATAATCTGTTTCAGGGACGGGCAAGTCAATATTCGGGTCATCCACAATCTGGAGGAAGAGACCGTTGTTTGGCCCGCCTTTGTGGAGCTGGCCTGTGGAATGGAGAAAACGAGGTCCATAGCCGAATGTCGTGGCTAACCGAGTCTGTTTGAGAAGTACTAACCTGATATCCTGAAGAGCTTCTGTTGTCTCCTCTGAAGGAGGAAAATAAGCCTGAAGTGCGATATAATCTCCTGGCTTGGCTTGTACCAGCCAGTCTTTCAAGGCTTGGGCCAAACCCTCAGGTTCATCTAATGACCATGTCTCTTCATCGCTCTCCTCTTTTTCCTTGCCTATTTTTTCCATAGCCTTCTTGGTGAAATCTTTGGCCAGCTGAACGTCTGGTTGATTGAAAGGATGTATTCCGAGCACAGAGCCTGCAGAAGCCACAGCCACCTCCCAGGAGAAAATTTCCCGTCCAAGGTCGAATTTATCGCTTAACTCAATCCGGACAAAAGGATGACCTGCTTGTTTCAGTGCATTCATCCGGTCTTCAAGTTCGCTGTCACTTTCTCCAGTAAGAGTCAAGAATACAAAAAATCTGTCCTGGCCGTACTCACTCACAGAGGCTAAAGGCTCGCCGGCAACTGGCATTATACCTTTGTCATCCTTACCCGTGCTCTCAGCGATCAGTTGTTCCAGCCAGTCTGGAAAGCTTTTGATTGAATCAGAAGCGATAAACGTCAGTTTGTTGCGGTCTCGACTGACTTCTCCCAGTGAAGCCCCAAGGATGATTCCTGCTGCTTTATCTTCTGATATACAGAAAGCACAGTTTTCAGAGGCGGTCCACGCCCTATCGAGCAGCTTGTGGATATCCATCCCGATCAGGGCTGCCGGAACCATCCCGAAATAAGTGAAGGCTGAGTAACGGCCACCCACATCTGAGCTCGCTTCGAAAATCCGCCGAAAGCTCCTCTCTTGAGCCAGTTTCATCAGAGGCGTTCCAGGATCAGTGATGGCGACAAAATGCTTCCCGGAATTATCTGTATTGAGTCCGACTTTGTTCCAGAAATAGCGGAAAAGAGAAAGAGTCTCCAGCGTGGTTCCTGATTTACTCGAGACAATAAAAAGAGTCCGGTTCAAATCTAATTTATCCTCGACGGAAAGCACGGCAGAAGGGTGCGTGCTATCCAGCACAAGCAATCCGGGATATCCTGGCGCATTCCCGAAAGTCTTCTGGAAAACATCCGGTGCCAGGCTCGACCCTCCCATACCGAGAAGAACCACGTGGGATATTCCTTCATCCTTTATCTGTTCGGCGAATGAAGAAAGCTCTTCCAGGTTGTCGTGCATCATTTCTGGAAGAACTAGCCAGCCCAGTCTATCTGTGATTTCAGGCTGAGGCTTGGAGAACCACAGCGTAGGGTCTTTAGCCCACATTCTTCTGGAGAAGTTCTGTTTCTTCCAAAGTTTCAGCCGTTCGTCAACCTGCTTTTTCGAATCTCCCAGCTCAAGGGTCTGATAATCCTTTATGGAATTCATACCTCTCTTCCTTTGTATCGGATTCCTGAATATTTTATTTACATCTCTTAAAACGCAAGTATCTTTCTTATCGGAATTTCTCAACGGGGTTCTTTCTTTAATCCGGATTTTCCTTTATCATCTCGTGAGCTAATGCGGCTGCCCCTACTATACCAGACTCTTTCCCGAGCGCCGCTTTAACGATGCTCAACTTCTCTGAGGCTGTCTTTAATGCTCTCTTCCGGATTTCCCCATCTATGATCTGCAAAAGTTCCGGTAATCCTTCGACTACTCCCCCTCCGAGTATAAGCAAGCAGGGATTAAACGCATTCACTATACTCACCAGGCCTGAAGAAAGATAATGAGCCGTTTCCATGAATAATTGAAGAGCCAAGGGATCTTCATCGTGATATGCCTGGCTGACGATAGCTGCTGTTATTCCATCAACGCTTCCGGCCAACGAAATTAGCTTTTTTCCCGCTCGAGGCTTGGCCTGAACCGCCTCCTGAGCTCTCTCAGCAATTGCCCAGCCACTCGCATACGCCTCCAAACAACCCCAGTTAGGGCAGTGGCACTTCCGTCCATCCACGATGAGTGTCGTGTGTCCCAGTTCTGCAGCTGTACTGCTACATCCTTCGAGAAGGCGCCCATTGCTAATTACGCCTCCTCCGATGCCTGTCCCCACAAAAACGACGACAAGATCATCAACACCTTTCCCTGCTCCGAAACGCCATTCTCCCATAGCCGCAGCGCGAACATCATTGATCACTACCACGGGAAGCTTCAATCTTTTTTCCAGCTTCTCTCTTAAAGGAAAATTACTCCAGCCGAGATTGGGTGAAGAGCGGACAAGGCCTGCTTGATCCACCTGGGCAGCGATCCCGATTCCAAGGGCCTGGGCTTCTCCCTTTCCCTTGTTCAGGCATTGTTCCACACAGATCGCGATATCTTCAACAATATTATCTGCTCCCTTTTTTGGATGTGTCGGATGGCGGTGAGAGGAGATGACTTCTCCGTTGGAATCCACAAGAGCTGTCTCCACTTTTGTTCCGCCGAGATCAACGCCCAATGCTAGAGGTTTTTTCACTTTTACACTCATCGTGCTCTTTCCTTAGAAGCTTTTATCTGTCCTCTGTTCAATTCTCGTATTCATTACTGATTCAATCCGCTTGTATGGACTTCTTCAATATATTTATTCTTTTTACACGCTCTTCGACACTATCTGCCTTCACAAGATAAGAACCACAAACAAACAAATTCGCCCCAGCCACATCCGCGTTCATGATTGTACCCGGTTTAATCCCACCATCCACCTCGATATCCAGCTCCGGCTGGAGCTCTCGAAGCTTTTTGACTTTGTCCAGAGTTTCAGGCAAAAATTCTCCTCCATAATAACCTGGATGGACTGTCATGACCAGCACCTGGTCAATACTTTCCAAATGATCCTTGACCTGAATTATATCTGTTTCCGGTTTGAGGGCAAATCCAACCCTCTTTTTTCTATCCTTCACGAATTCTATGAAACTCTCCGGATTTTTCACGGATTCGATCTGCGCTATGATGGTATCCACTTTTTCCCCATTCATTTCAATCCACTTCCTTGGCTCTTCAACCATCAACTGAGCCTCATAACGATATTTTCCTCTCGGCAAAGTAAAATCAAAATCGAGAGAGCTGCTCGGAACAAATTTGCTATCCATGACATCCAGCTGGAACAGCCCCGCAATGTCCTTGACTCTAGAAAAAATAATTTCCAGCTCTGCCTGTGTTTTTGCTATGACAGAAGGAACAATGACTTTGATCATCTTTTCCTTTCATAATCTGCAATTTTTTTTATCCTTCTCTTATGCCGTTCCTCACCGCTGAAGGGTGTATTCAACCAGATCTGGATGATCTTTCTCACTTTTTCAAAGGGGAAGAATCTCCCCCGCAGTCCCAAGACATTACTATCATTATCAATCCTGGACATTTTCGCCGAATAGGGATCGTAAGCGGCCACAGCCCTGACTCCTTTGACCTTGTTGGCAGCGATCGTCATCCCGGTTCCTGTTCCGCAGACAAGGATGCCTCGTAAGTTTTTATCTTTCGCAATCTTCTCTGCAACTTTAATGGCATAATCGGGGTAATCCACTGAATCTGAAGAATCCGTTCCCAGGTCAGTGTACTCTATCTTTTTTCCTTTGAGATAATTCTTGATTCTCTCTTTGAGTTTGACACCCGCATGGTCGGAGGCGATTATTACCTTCATCTTTTCTTCCTCTTTTTTAAATGATGCCGTTCTTTTAAAAAAACCTCATCAAAGATTCTCTTAAAGCAATTTCCATACCAAATAAATAAAGATAAAAAAGAAATCCTTATAATATGTTTATTCCCAATAAGATAGTTACATATTAAGAATTATGACAGGATATAAAAAGTCTATTTACACCGATATTTCGTTGTTTCATTTTAAAATGGTTCTGCGAAAGAATTTTTTTATTCATTTCTCTGCGGAAACCACAGAATGAATTGGGCCTCAAACATCTAATTATCAAATAACCTGTGTTTAATTAAACCGAAAAATGAAACCCGTAAACTGAGACACTTCATAAGACTTTATGACCTTTTTGATTATTGCAGTAAAAACGGTTTTACTGTTCTTCAAGTTTTCACTCAGGATTTCAATCGGCGTTGGCTCATCCTTGACGCCATTGGCATAATCCACTCCAAATCCGAGAAGTGCGAAAGGAATCTCTAACTCCCCGGAGAGAACGACTTCCGGCCCCGCAGTCTGGCTCACAAAAGAAGCATACTTTCTCATCATGCGGATCTCTGCTCGTGTATTGAAGCGCGGGCCTACCGCATGAGCGTAAGCAGCCTCCGTGATGGGATTTTCTGCGGCAGCGATGATCTGCTGTCTGAGATCCTCGGAAAAAGGCTTTTCAAATATATAATGCCCTTTCGTTTTGTCTCCTTCATCAGTAAACATAGAGCAGGCTTCTCCGTTCGGCAGACGATTCTCGGGGAAATACAGGTCGTCAAACACGATAGGTTGAGCAAGAGGACGGTCTGGGTCCAGGACTCCACACACTGTTGTCGAGATGATCGCCTGTGTTTCCAAATCCTTCAAAGCCGCTAGGTTCGCACGATAATTGATCATGTTCGGTAAAATGCTATGATCCTTCCCATGCCGTGTGAGAAACGCTATATTCTTTCCCTCAATCTTGCCCGTCATGATGGATGCATCTCCATAGTGAGTTTTAACAATCCGGCTCTCTTCCTCATCAAGACCAGGAAAATCATAAAATCCTGAACCGGATATAACAGCAAGGTCAATCACTCTTTTCCTCCATAAAAAAATGAGAATGGATTCTTTCCAGTGTGGCAGGAGCCTTTTCTAGTTTATCCGCTTTTCATCCATGAAATTGAAACATTTTACCTATAGCAAAGCTGCTCTTTAAAGTCAACGGAATGAAAATAGGGGACGTTCCCTAAGGGAACACCCTATCTTTTGATAACATTTCAGAAAATACTAGAGCGAGGTAGATTATCCCCGCAGAAATAGAGAAATAGGGGACAATCCCCACAGGGAACGTCCCCATATCATTAGAATCCCGGTGATATCGTGAACTGGAAATACCAGTTTTTGTTAGGCCTATCAATGGGATAAACGTAATCAAGGCCTAAAATAAAGAAACCGAAAAGATTCGTGCGGAGTCCTATTCCGGCACTCTTGACGAGCTTTCGGCTTCCACCCCGAAGGAACCAGGCCTTATCGTCGGCCACATCGCCATCTCCATCGAAATCTCCGTCGAACCATGCCACACCCGCATCAAAGAATGCTATGAAATCAAGAGGGAAAACTCCATAATACCCTTTTCCGAGTCCGAGGATTTGGAACAAAGGAAATCGGAGCTCCACGTTGGCCACGAATACTTTGCTCCCGAATAACTGGTCATAATCAAAAGGATCCGTCAGTGAAAAAACTTCGGATGAACTGAATGAACCTGAGTTGTAACCCCGCACAAGGGTTTCATACCCGATGAACAGAGGATAAAAGCGACTATCCTCCGCACCCTTCCCATACCGTCCAAAATGCATGAAGCGAAAGGCTAATGTGAAGGGCCTGGCCGGCATGAAATAACGACGATAATCGGCAAGCAGAGTGTAATAATTTATCGTACCAATCTGCGGGGAGACTTCAAAGCGATAACTCTGTCCGAGAATGGGACTTGTGGCCCCATAAAAGGAACTGTCATACACAAAGGCCGCAGTGGCAAAACCAAACTGAAGGCTATCCGGAGCCGGGAGGTCTTGTTTGAGTCTAAATATTTCAAACCCATCCGAAAGGGAGTAAGCCCGAGTGAAAGATTCTTGGCTGAAATCAATCAGTCGATAGCCAGCGGCGATCTCAAAACGATTGACTTGACTGAATGGATACGCTGCAAATCCTGAAACTTGATAGACGGACTGGCGAAAAATTATTTCTTCTTCAACCAATACTGGCTCACCATACGTATCTTCATCAAAATAGGACACATATCCTCCTGTGATATAGGGAATCCGTTGGGCAGATGCTCCCCAATTTATTCGGTGGGAGCTGTTTTGATAACCAACCAGGACTGCTGAATCCTCAACTCGGTTATTCAACTGAAGCATCCCAGCTAAACTGTGATAGCCGAGCATATCACTGAAGAACAACGCAATCCCTCCTCCAGCAAAAGTCCCGAACCTGTCTACTCCGATGGCTAACTGGGGTTGACTGATATAATCCAGCTTTAATTTCGGCTTATAATCATTTATAGTGAACGACGTTTCTTCTGGAAGACCGAATTGAGGGTTGAGCAGCAGTTCATGAACCTCGCCTTCTGGTTCCTCCCGAGGCGGAAGCACTGAAGGCTGAATGTGTTCAAATTGAGTCTGAGGCTCCCTCCCTGCCATATTCTCCGCCTCATCTACTGAGTAGATATTGAAGTTATCATCTTCATACACGCAGTACACAAGGTGGTCGCTTTTCTGCGCAACAGAAAGAGCAGGGCTAATGGCCATGATGCCGCTCACGCCAACATAAAGGTTCGTGATCTGGAAAATATCCCGGCTCTCAAGGTCAATCCTGTAGATATTCGTGATTCCGCTAGGATCGGAGAGGAAGTACAAGCTTTTTGAATCTGGAGACCACTGAGGGTTGATATGCTTAGCTCCACTAAAACCTGATATCTCCTGGATTTCTCCAGTCTCGGGATCGAGCAAGGCAAGCTGGTAGTGACCAATGTCCAGGATGGAAAGGTCGGTAGAAAATCGGTCCGTGACAAAAGCGATTTCTCTCCCATCAGGGGACCAGGTCGGATAAAGGTCTGCATAGGAATCGTCTGTCAGCTTTTGCAATGTACCGGCTCCAAGGTCATACGTATATATATCCGTTAATCCGCCTGCAAGAGCAGAGAAGGCCACATACTGACCATCAGGAGACCAGGTCGGATTCAATATCTCTCCCAGCTCAGGAAAGGGCACTTCTTTCTCGGTCTTGCCTTTTTTCACATTGACCAGAGTGAGAACGGGACGTCCCTTGCTTATGGCGCTGAAGATAAATCGATTCCCTTCGGAATTCCAGCATCCTGAGGATTTGATGAACTGCAAGCTTTCAAAATGAGGATCGACAGCTGTCTTGATGAGTTTCTGTTCGATTTCTCCTGTTTCCGCGTCAGCCAAATACATATCGATCGAAAACAGATCACGGCTGGAAAGGAAAACCAACTTTTTCCCATCAGGGCTGAGAGCCGGAGAAACATTTAATCTGTTCTCTTTTGTGCCTTGAATCAACACACGGCTGGACTGATCGGAGACCTGTGTCATCTCGGCCAATGGCGAGTAAGCGTTTTTCATGGACTCATGCCACTCTTTGGAGAGGTCTTCCAACGAGACACCCAGTATTTTTTTTATCGCTCCCTCATAATCTCCAGTCCTGCTGATGGCTTTCATCAACCGGGGCACTGTTCCATCTCCCCATTTTCCAGTTATGTAAGCCCAGAGAGACTGTCCGTATCTGTAGGGGAAATAACGGGGATTGGCCATCTGTTTAACTGTAGGGAGCTTTTGTCTCTGTGTAGCATCGCGCATCCACATGGCGGTGTGAGCGTCGACTGGCCCGATTGAAAGGTATTCCGCCAAACCCTCAATAAACCAAAGAGGGACACGCATGGCCATAGAAGACGCTCCAGCATATCTCGGAGCGTCCTCAGAAGTGATGTCAAACTGGAACGCATGGACAAGTTCGTGTCCGATCACATGGTCGGATTCCGCAAGGGACACTCCCAGAGGGAGGACAATTCTTCTCTTCATCATCTCAGTCACTCCACCTGTCCCTTCACCCAGAATACCCGGGATGGTCGAGGTCTGCTGGAAATCAGGAGAACTGGAGTAAAGAATCAATGGCTGCCGGCCTTTGAGCTGATGATTGAATACCCGAGATAAGCGGGCATACCACCGCTCTGCCATTCGCGCAGCCTGCTGGACGGCTTCCTTTTTTTCTGGATAAAAATAGATGTCGAAATGTTCTGTGCGCATGATTTTAAAATCAAAAGTCTCGTACTGGACTTTATTCCTGCCAAAGTACTGGGCATTTATCGGAGAAAACGTCATCCCCACTCCCAGGATTAGGAGTAGGATAAAAGTTATTGGTCTGAATCGACGTTTAAATTTCATAACTCTCCTCCTCAATCATAATCCCTACTATTCCTATAGACAATTTATAATATAAGGAATTTGATGGAGAATTTCAAGTCTCCCTTTTTCAGACAATAATAAATGAACAGTCCTTTAATATTATAAGTGAATTATAGTCTTATTTTCTAGAGTGTTTTTATGGGATTTATGCTTATTCCCTAGAAAAAGGGGCCAGGCCCCTTTTTTTTATTCATGTTAAATCTTTATAAATATTTTTTTCCTGTACAGAGGAAGCATGATTCCTATCCAGATGAGGATAAGAATAAGCGGGTAGACCAGAGAGCCATTGAGATTACCCGCCCATGGAACCAGGAGTTGATTGTATACAAGAGTTTTTAAGGATAAAACACTCCCCTCTGAGGATATTCGAATCAGGCCTATCAGCTTGGCCATCAAACTTGAACCTACATAGACTGCAATGGCATTCGTTCCAATGATGAGAAAGGGAACAGCCCACTTTTTCAGCCATACTCCCTCTATCAGCCAGTAACAGATTCCCAGAAAAAGCAATGCGGCTCCGGCCGAAAAGATCACATACGTGCTCGTCCACAGCTGTTTGTTGATCGGAAAAAGAGGATGGAGCAGAAGGCCGCTCATGGACAGAACAATCCCTCCGATAAATAGACCAGAGGTCTTCTGGAGAACGGATTTAGAGGAGCGCAGCCAATCACCGGTGAGAGTCCCCAGAAGAGCGGTGGAGACAGCCGGAAGTGTGCTCAAGATGCCTTCAGGATCAAAGCCGGGTTTATACAGATGTCCGGCAAGAAGTTTAAAGTCAATGAATGCACAGAGATTCCCTTCGTATTCCAGAATCCCTGGACCATATCCCGGAACAGGAATCAGCTTCATCGCTAACCAGTACACAGCCAGAAGAAAGACAACAGTGATGGACCTCCATTTCGTTCCCGTCTTTAGAAAAAGCAATGAAGCAAATAGATAACAGAGAGCGATGCGCTGGAGAACGCCTGGAATCCTGAGAGTGGCAAAATTAAACCTGGGAATGAGAGCTAGAAATAAACCCAGGGAAAAAAGAATCAGAGTTCTCTTGAGCAACTTGGAGTACAGGCCATGTTTCTCCATACTCTGTTCGAGCCTGCGAGAAAAGGAGAATGATACAGAAACACCGATGATAAAAAGAAAAAAGGGGAAAACAAGGTCTGTGGGCGTCCAGCCATGCCATTCCGCATGTCTCAGGGGAGCATACACATGATTCCAGCTTCCTGGATTATTGACCAATATCATTCCGGCGATGGTCAGTCCGCGGAAAGCATCCAAAGACGAGAGACGTTCGTTCGTTAAAATCTCTTCCTCCTCGGCAGCTCTGAAGATAAAAAGAGGTGGCTGAAATGCCACCTCTTCTCTCAGAAATGTATACTCTTTTTCCTTGAATATATCAATAAGGGATTTTCTTGCATTTTCATGATTTCCGTCCAGGCCAAAATGACACGGGAATTTTTCCTCTCCGAGGGAAACAGCTTGTACAACAGTCACACATTTCTGTCACAAGCTGAGGTAAATAATCTCTGTCCTAGAAAGGCAGAGTAAATTGACGGAAATGGGATGAAGTTATACTATAATTCAAAAGGAACCAATTTGCTCGAAAAACACACAATTCTACGTTTTTCTTTCTCTCTTTTCATGAGAATATTCATCTTGTCTTCTTTATTCTTTCTCGATTTTAATCTTCTCGTTCCTCAAGACCACCCGGTCAGAACAGTCAACCTTAAAATCGTTGTCGATGAAAAATACAAAATCATCCCGACGTGGCGTTCGGATATAAACTGGCTGATCACGAATGCTTCTCAAGAGTTTGAAAAACGTTTCAACATCAGCTTCAGAATTGGTCTGCTCGACAGCTGGGTTCCTGAAAATGCACACAATACAGTGTTTGGATTATTGAATGACCTCAGAAAAAAAGTTCCTCAAGAGAATTATGATATCGTTCTTGGCTTGACAGCCCAACGCGGCATCGCGCAAGGTCCATCTGGAGCAGCCACATATCTCCACGGGTACATTCTCTTAAATGAATCTAAACTCTTGGAATCGAAATCCAAAACGTTCATGAAATCATTGCTCCTTCATGAACTCTGCCACCTTTTCGGAGCCGTGGACCTGAATGAGAAAAGTTCGATCATGAACAGTGAAAATCCCGGATCCAAATTTGACGAGTTCACAAAACGAATCATTCTTTTGAACAGGCAAAGGAATTTTAATCCTCATATCTTTCCTTTACCTGAGATTCGATTGGATGAGGCCATCGCAATATATAGTCAAAGAAAAAAATTAAACCGAAAGGAAGCTGACATTCATGTTTTGCTTAGCATCTTTTATTTGGAAAAAAATGACTATGAATCCACACTTGAAGAATGCTCTCAGGCTATTCAAATCAATCCCCAGTCAGTGGAGGCGTACAACCTTTCAGGTATTGCTTGCCGAAGACAGGGGAAAGTCAATGAGGCCATACAGCTCTACAAGAAAGTCCTCCGTCTTCAGCCCAACTTTCCAGAAGTCCACTATAATCTTGGTATCGCCTACTCAAGAAAGGGTTTGACCGACGAAGCCATAAATGCGTATAAAAACGCAATCGAGCTCAACCCAAATTTTGCTCAAGCGTATGCCAATTTGGGCCTTATCTATGTGAAAGAGAAAATGGCTGATCAAGCCATTGAAATGTGTCAGAGAGCACTGGAACTCTATCCTCAGTTCGACAGGGCCATCTCCACTTTAGGCGGAGCTCACATTCTTAAAAACAACTATACAGAAGCAGAGCCCCTTGTTCGGAGGGCTCTCAAATTGAACCCTGAGCTCAGAGGCGCTCACAACAATTTAGGCATCATCTATATGCATAAACATTTGATCGATGAAGCCATACAGGAATATATTGAGGCCTTGAAAATAGATCCCGAGTTCGAGCAAGCCCATCACAATCTGGGACGGGCATATTTATTAAAAAAATTGTTTGATAAAGCGATTGTCGAATTCAAACAGGCAATCAGGCTGAAATCCAACTATTACAAAGCCTACTCCAACATGGCAAGTACCTATCTGAAAAAAGGCATGGCTGATGAGGCCATACAAAACTGTCAAAAAGCCATCGAGATCAAACCTGATTATGCGATTGCTTACTCCAACCTGGGCTATGCTTATCTTGAAAAGGCGATGGTTATAGAAGCCATGGAGGCCTGTCAGAAAGCCATCGCACTTGATCCAGAGCTTCCTGCACCACACAATCTTCTGGGCCTTCTGCTCGAAAAAGAAAACAGGATTGATGAGGCCCGACTGGAATACTTGAAAGCAGTTGAGTTAAATCCAGAACTCCTTGAAGCTCACCTGAACCTCGGCAACTTTTATTTTAAAATAAACCTTCTCTCGGATTCAGCTTCTCATTATAAGAAGGTTATCGAAATCAATCCCGATTATGGTCAAGTTTATAACAATCTTTCAGTTATTTCTTTTTACCAGAAAAAATATTCCCAGGCTTATGAATACCTGAAGAAGGCAGAAGCTTTAGGAGTAAAGGTCCATCCGGATTTTAAAAAAGAAGTCCTCCGGATGCTCAAAAAAAAGAAAAAAATAATCAGTTTATTTCCGTTTCCTTTTCCAATCTCTCACGTTCGTGACCACTGACGCAACCAGAGCCAATGCGAGCAGGGTTACGGCAAGAGTGTCTACCGATGTCTCATTTACCTCCAGGCCAGTCAAGGAATCGATAAGAAATTTAGTGTAGGAAGAAGGCATATCGAAATATCCCAATTTAATCCTCACCTTCCAGTGCCACTCCGTGCAGGGGCAGAAACCAAAACCATACCATATTCCCAGAATTGTCCAGGAAAAGGCTGTTAACAGGATAACGATCAGGTTGGCTAATCTCGTTTTTTTCCAAATCCAGCCGAAAAGGTTGAAAATAATCAAGGTCGAATGAAAGACAAAAAAGAATATATTCAAAAATGCAAACATCCATGACTCCTGTATGTTAGATTCAATGGTTGTGCCTGCTCAAAATTTTAATTTCCGCTTTTCCCTCCTTAATATCTTATATAAGATACCATAAAAAAAAATTGAGGTCAGGCTTCCAAAGGTCCAGTAATTATTCTTTTCAAGAAAAATTAAAACAAAAATGTATTTATTCCTGAAGATGACATTTCAGAATTGAATTACTGAAGTTTTTGAAGCCTGACCCCATAGGTCTAAAATTCATTTTGAAAATATTCCATTTTCATGATAGACTAATGGCACTATGGGAAAAGAGAAAAGGAAGTATCTTCGATTTGAATGCCTGCTGCCTGTTGAGCTGGTCAAAGTGGATGGAAAAAACCATATTAAAAGGAATATCACAGCCCACGATTTTTCCAGGGAGGGGATAAAACTAAGCATAAACTTCGATATCGAGATGGGCTCAAACATGGAAGTCAATCTCCATATTCCGGAAAAAGAAATATCCGTTCCCGTTTCGGGAGAAATCGTCTGGGTGAAAAGCGTGGACAACAGACTTGAGGCAGGGCTCAAAATAAAAGATATGGATAACGAATTAAAGAGTGAGATTCTCAATTGGATCTTCCCGAAATGGCTGGAAAAAAAGAAGGAAGAGAAAGAAGATAGAAAAGCGCTGGCTATCAAGGACTCTAGGGATATCAAAAGTTAATCTCTAAAAATCTAATCTAGCTCAACCCAAAAAACCAAAACCTTTTCAGCAGGGGCATTGATTTCAATCTCCGTATGCAACTCCCTTTCTGACATTCAAATGCCTTCTTCTCTATTTAAGCTGGAATAGGCCGCTTCCAATATCTTAACCTATCTTGTAAATTTTACAAATATCTCAATGTCCAGGCTTCACAGCGGAAACTTTAATGCTCTGAACCGAGTTCACCATTTCTTCCACCTTTTCAACCGGAATATTAAATTTCTCAATGAAATCATTTGCCGTCGGGTCGTTCGTTATACTCTTAACAGGAAAAGATGTTTCATCAATGACTTCCACATCCTGAAATCCCGCCTCTTTTATAGCTTTTATGTATTCATCCTTCAATATTGCTCCAGAAACACATCCCACATAAGCCTCGATGGAGTTCTTTATCTCCTCCGGCAGGTCCTTCAAAAGGACTATATCCGAAACCATCAATCTCCCTCCAGGTTTGATCACCCGGAATGCTTCCATGAAGACTTTTCTCTTGTCTGGTGCAAGGTTAATAACACAGTTAGAGATAATCGTATCCACAGAATTATCAGCAACCGGCAGATTTTCAATCTCTCCGAGCCGGAATTCCACATTGTCATATCCTCCCTTTTCCATATTCTCCCTCGCTTTCTCAACCATCTCTGGAGTCATGTCCACACCAATGACCTTTCCTTTCTGGCCCACTTTGTTCGCAGCAAGAAAACAATCGAATCCAGCACCAGCTCCCAGATCAAGGACAGTATCGCCCTCTTTCAAAGAGGCCAGTGCGATAGGATTCCCACATCCAAGGCCTAAATTCGAACCTTCAGGAACCGATTTGAGTTCCTGCTCTGTATAGCCTATCTTCTTGCTGATATCCTCAGCCAAATCAGGACTTCCGCAGCAGGAATCGACAGGCGCACAGCAGGAATTTTTCTGTGTAGCAATCCTGGCATAGCCTTCTCTAACTACTTTCTTAATATTTTTTTTCTCCATAGGAATCACCTCCTTGTGTATTTTCGATGTCAGTCTTTGAACATCTCTTTCATCACAGGCCCCAGCCTGTTTCTCACCATCTCCTCAATCTCACCGATCTTGATCAAGGAGATGCAACAGATATTACCATCCTTTTCCATTCCCACTACCGCCAGCTTGTCACCTGCCCGAATATTGGCTTTATCCCTCAATTCCTTTGGAAGAACCATCTGTCCTCTCTCATCCACGCTGACGACTGATTCAACTTTACAGCAACCCATTCCACTGGCTATACCTACGGAAAAGGATTGTCTCTTCTCTTTCTTGACCATTTTCGCACCTCACAGAATTAAAGATATCAGAATTATTGCTTTTATCTGATTTTTCTGATTATTCAGTAATATCATAAGTATCCTAACCTGATTTGTCAAGTATTATCTTTAGTGTTTGGGAAACTTATTTCGCAAGATAGATCGTGAAAATTCAAACAGGTCAGGTCCTCATTTTCCCTTTTTTCCTTACTGAAAAGAAAAATACCACAAAAAGAATCCTGCGCCTTCGAAAAAAAGTGGATAATGGAGACCTGATCTCAAACGATGAGTTGTGGGGAAGAAAAAAAGGAGTGAAAATTATTTAAAAACCAAGGGTATCAATTCATCTTTCGCCCGAAGCCACAAAAACGCTGACGTGGGCTGTCTCATTCTCAGTCTCTGATTGAGCACAGCAGGTTTCCTCTGCGCAGTCGACCGCCACATTCTTGAGTCCCGCCTCTGCAAACCACTGTTTGACATCAATTCTGTCAAATCCCATCCCACGGTCATGATGCTCTCTCTTTAAAAACTCAAACGTGTGCTTATCCATATCTGTGATAACCAGTTTTCCGCCTGGCTTCAAGATTCGCACCATTTCATTTATCGCATTTAAGGGAGATTCCACATGATGAAGATACATGTTGGCAAATGCATAATCAACACATCCATCTGGAATTGGTAATTTTTCCGATTCTCCCAGACAGTATTCGATACCGTCCACTTCCGAAAATCTCTTCCTCATTTCATCAAGCATCTCATCCGACTGATCCACAGCGATCACCTGCAGGCTTTTCTTGATTAAGCCTTCGGTCATAAAGCCTGTTCCCGCACCAATATCGGCTGCAATCTTTCCTGCTTGTATACCAGCAACAGAAAAAGCCTTTTCTCGAACCGATTCTGAAAAGAAGCTTTTCCGCATCTCATCCCATTGCGAAG
>DAOVAM010000172.1 GCA_030671065.1 Candidatus Aminicenantota bacterium | reverse complement strand
TCACATACACCGGGTCGCCGTCAAAACTTATAACCTCCACTTCCCAACGCAAAACTTTAACGCCCCCACCCCAAGGTATCGACCCTAAGGTCTGATCCCAAAGTTTTCCCTATTGTCAAACGGGATGATTTATGATACATTCGACCTAAAATTGGGAAAAATCAGGCGTTATCATTTTATCCTGGAAAGGAGGACCACCATGAAAAAACTTTTTTCCATCTTTTTTGCTTTGGCTTTACTGGCGACATTTTCACTTTATCAGGTTGCTGCAGCGAAGACTCAGGAAGGGCCTTCGGTAGAGATGGAAGTGGGCGTCATCTGCCGGGATGTCCAGGAGAGGGAACCTGTTGGCGAAGGAACAGAGTTCGAAGCGACTGTCGGAAAACTCTTCTGTTACACAAAGATAGTTGGCGCAGAGATGCCTATCGAGATCACTCATGTCTGGTATTATCATGAGGCAGAAATGGCAAGGGTGAATCTCCCGGTTGAAGGCGCTCGCTGGCGCACATGGAGCCAAAAAAACATCTGGGCGAAGTGGATCGGAGACTGGCATGTGGATGTGATCGGGCCGAACGGAGAGGTGCTGAAGACTTTAGAGTTCAAGATTAAAGAGTAAAAGAAAGATCAGTAAGGGCCTGATTTCTCTTTAATCAGGTCGAGAAGAAGCTGGTTTCTTTCAGATCGGCTTTCTCCCACACTTGTCACATATATCGCTGGCTTGTCCACAACCGGACACTTGTTCTCACAAATCCCGCATCCGATACAAAGCTCCGTGTCGATCACAGGTGCGAGTGGAGTCTTGATTGTTCCGTCGGGAAGCTTCACCTCTGTCTTCACCAGTTTGATGGCTTTGGGAGAGGTGGGGCAGTGTTCCTCGCAGACGATGCAGGGAGTTCCCAGATCATAAGGAATGCATCTGTTTTTATCCACCCACGCCAGCCCGATCACGACAAATGTTTTTTCCTCTATGGCGAGTTCCTGAATGGCGCCTGTCGGGCAGACCTGGGAACAGAGCGAGCAGTAGTATTCACAGTGGCCAATCTCAGAAACCAGGATCGGAGTCCAGATTCCTTCCGGGCCGGCTTCTGCTAAAGCGGGCTGAAGGCCGTTCGTGGGGCAGGCCTTCATGCATTCGCCGCATTTGACGCATTTCTTGAGGAACTGTTCCTCGGGCAGTGCTCCAGGAGGCCTGATCAATTTCGGGGAGGCTCGCTTCGTTGACGGAGAAAGGCGGAAAAAGGGAACAGCAAATACTCCCATTAGAGCTGTGAAGATGAGCTTCCTCTTGGACAGGTCGACCTTCCTGATCTCTTCGGGCTTTAATTTGATCGGAAAGGTCATGGCGTTTGTCGGGCATATGGCACTGCATGTGAAGCAGTAGATGCACTCCGAACTTTTCCATTCCTCAACAGGAAAAGGATTGGCCTGAGTCTCGCAGTGAATGTTGCAGAGGTGACATTCGATGCATTTTTGAGGATTAATATCCAGCTTGAGAATATTCCAGCGGGAGATGAGGCCGAGGAAAGCCCCTAGAGGGCAGAGATAGCGGCACCAGAATCTTTCTCTGGAAAGGTTGAGAAGTACAATTCCGATGAAGAGCGTACCGATAAAAAAGCCCTGGAGAAAAATGGGATTGATGGCCAGGATTTCGAAGAATTGAACAAGGCTATCTCCGAGCGAAAAAGAATGGATTCTGTAGAGGATCCCGATGAAGGCAGAAAAGCCGTAGTTTACGGCAGGCAAAATTCCTGTCACGAAGGAACGGTAGAGCAGAGAGAGGGGGTCAAGAATTCCCACCAGATTAAGCGAGAAAAGTGTGCCCACGAGGATAAACCCGAGAATGTAGTACTTCCAGACCGTCTGCTTGCCTTTGGGCCTTTCCGGCCGGAGAAGCTTCGATTTTTTAAACAGAAAAGAGAAGCCCTGATGGACAGAACCGAGGGGACACACCCAGCCGCAGGCGACTCGGCCCAAGATAAATGTCAGGACAACAGTAATGGCTGCGAGGGCAAAGGAGGCAAAAAAAGTGCGGGAAGCGATGATTGTGGTCAGGGCGAGAAGCGGGTCGAAATGGAAGAAAATCTCCACCCGTCCGATGTAATCTTTACCCGGGAAATGAGTTCTGAGCAGTAAATAGAAGAACAGGAGGAAGAAGATCGTCTGGATGAGAATCCGAAGGGCCTGGATGAGCCTGTATTTTTTAGATCGCTCTTTTTTCAATTTTTAATTTCTCCAGGTTGATTTCACCAAGTCCCTTCTGGTTCGCGATTTGAAGATACGGGAGGTCTTGGGGTTGGATATCAAAAAAAGTGGCACCGGCAGCATCGACAGCCACGTAATCCACACCAGCAACCACTGTCTTGAAGAGTTGAGTATCAGAGAGACGGCCGCCTTGCGGGCCATTCCGGATGAGAATGCGGTAGCCATCCATGACACTCAGGCATGGCTTGAAGAAGGCGGCTAGGTCGATCATGATCTGGTCAAGCTTTTGGTGGAGTTGGTTGCGGTTTCCTCCTAGAGCTCCCAGCCAATTTTTCATGCCCAGGGTCAGCCTGGAAAGGCTGTGTGTTTTGGCGATGGGCACGTTTATGATTTTGTCCGCTTCGACAAAATCCGTGTACACTTCCCACTCTTTCAGCCATTCTCCGTTAAGGGGAATTTTTTTGAGCCGGTGAGGATTGGGGAAGAGGACTTTTGCACCCGCTTCCTTTGCGGCTGTAGCAATGCCTGAACGCGCATAGGTTCTCCGGGCTGGATTGCAGGGATTGTCAGTGACTTTAACTTCTTTCGCTCCGGCTCCAAGACAGAGCTCGACCAGCGTCTTGACGACCTCAGGATTCGTGCAGGCTGCTTGTTGCGGAGTCCTATCCCAGCCAATATTCGGCTTGACAATAACAACATCTCCTCTAGAGATGAATCGCTGGATTCCACCTAAAGAAGAAATGGCTTCTTTCGTTATTTGTGCCGGTGATTCTCCCTGGATCCAGGCGAGGTCTGGATATGTTGTGCTTTGAGCCAAAAGATCAGGAGGGAACTTGAGGAGAAGGCTCCCAAAAGCCATGTCTTTGATGAATTCTCTTCTTTTCATAATTCTGCTCCTTTCTCTAATGAACTTTTGTATGCAATGATACCTTGATAGATTCCCTGGGCAATGAGCTGGCGGTACTCCGCCTTCCCGAGCCGTTCCTCTTCTGTCGCGTTGCTTAAAAATGAGATCTCAGTGAGAACTGAAGGCACTTCTGCCCCGATAAGAACCCAAAAGGGACCTCCCTTTACGCCCAGGTCGTTCACCCCGCGGTGTTTTTGAGAGAGGGTTTTGACCAGGTTTTTCTGGATGATTTGAGCGAGTTCTTTGGATTCTGGAATTTTCGTGTTCTGGAGGATTTTCTTGATCGTATCCCCCATTGTGCTGATATTTTTGGCTGAGGTGGCATTCTCGCGGGCAGCGGTTTCAATGACTGAAGGGTCCTGGTTGAAGTTGAGGAAAAAAGTTTCCACTCCAGAGATCTTTCTGTTGCGACTGGCGTTCGCATGGATGGAAATAAAGAGATCTGCCTGCTTTTGGTTTGCGATCACTGTTCGGCTCTCAGGAGCAAGGTAGATATCCGTCTCTCTGGTCAAGATCACTTCCAGACCGAGAGCCTCCAGGAGTTTTTTTAAGCGAAGAGAGACATCCAAGACAACTTCTTTCTCCTGGACCTTGTTTTTTCCAATGCATCCTGGATCTTTTCCCCCGTGGCCGGGGTCGATGACGACTCTCTGGATTCCCAGGCCCAATTGGCGAATCATGCTGGCTTTCAGCTTGGGAGGCGGAGGAGGAGCTGAGAATTTTTTAGGATAGACATCGATGATGATCCGGAAAGGATCAGGAAGATGCCATACTCGATAATAGGCGTTGCTGAAATCCAAATCAACGACAACCCGCACGGTTGTTGACGTTTTTTGAGCGATACGGATCTGGCTGAGGTAATTGCTTTTTACAGGATAGGTCTGGTTGTGCAAAATGGGATTCAGTTTTGCCTGGTAGATGTCCACATACACCCGGTCTGGAGAGATGAGCTGGTTGAAGTTGAATTCCCTCACTTTCCCAACCTCAACGACAACTCTAGTAAAAGAAGGATGAACATGATAGCGAAGCGTGTGGATTTCCACCCTTGAATCAGGATGGGAAAGAAGCGGGAAAAAGAGTAAAGAAACAAACAGGGATCCAGCTAAAATGGTTTTCTTTCTTTTCCTCATGGGCAAGACTATTTATTATAAAATATAACTCAATTATTGTCAATAAGTTAGGAGGTATCAGGCCCCGAATTTCTTAAGCTTTCCCGCATGGGACAACATCAAGGGCATGGCATATACGGCTTGAAATCTCCCCAGGAACCCCTGGCTGCATTCCAATTCGGAAAAATGATTTACGCTGTCGGATTGAGAAGTGTCAGAAAAAAGGAGGAAGGGATTGGGGTGCCAGGAGTGAGATTTTAAGAGTGAAGGAGTGGAATGGTCGGAGGTCACGACCAGAACCTCAGGCTTCAAGTCAAGAAGACGGGGGATGTATTCGTCAGCCTCCTCTATGGCCTTTTTTTTGGCGTTAAAATTTCCATCCTCACCCGCTGAATCTGTTTTTTTCAAATGGATGTAGATAAAGTCATGGTCTTTACAGTGTTTTTCCGCGGCGTCGAAGAGGTCGGATACGTTCGGGCCGACATCGAGTATTTCCATCCCGAGGAGCCTGGCTAATCCTTTGTACATCGGATAATTCGCTATAGCGGCCGCATTGACTTTGTACAGCTCATTCAATGTGGGGAGAGAAGGACATCCGGAAAATCCTCTCAACAGGACAGTGTTGGCTTGTGGTGAATCCTTCAGAATGTGCGTCACCCGGTCAATAAACGTATTCACGATGTGCGCTGTTTTTTCAGCCGAAGAGGAATGGGGCATCGCCGGGATTCTGGGTTTGTTGTCTTTTTGAGGGTCAGCATCGGAGAGCTCATCCGAAAGGTCCTCTCCTGTGAATTTCACAACGAATCGATGTTCTTTTCCGGGAAAAACAGAG
>DAOVAM010000251.1 GCA_030671065.1 Candidatus Aminicenantota bacterium | reverse complement strand
TATCCCGCTCTTGTTCTCGATCCCTTTTCAACGGATGGGAGACCGGTTTTCCGCGTGAGGGTCGGTGGTTACGAAACAAGAGAAAAAGCCGAAGAAGTACTTGCGCAACTGCAAGCAGAAACTAACAGGAAGACGGACTACTTCATCATCAGAAGCTAAGCTCCTGGAAGCTGACCAGTTTTTTTTAAAAGACTATTGGAATATCATTCCACCCCGGTGCCTCTATTTTGAAATACAGAATAACCGATATCGCCCTCGCCATTATGAGCGGGGCCCTCACAGCTTTTGCAGCTCCCAAGTTCGGACTGTCCTTTTTCGCCTGGATCTCCCTCCTTCCCCTTCTGTTCATCATCATAAATAAAAAGCCCGCTCGATCCTTCCTGCTCGGGCTTATTGCCGGTGGTTCATACAACGCAGTCCTGATTTACTGGATCCCCTCTGTTCCTGCCTACTACGGAAACCTCTCCATAGGAATCAGTATCATTATTTATTTAGTGTTTGTCCTTTTCCTGGCACTCTACTGGGCCTTCTTCTGTCTTCTCTGGACAAAAATCTCGCAATCATTTCCCAAATTGGTCTTTTTACTTGCGCCTTTTCTCTGGATTTCCTTAGAATACATTCTCACTCATTTTTTAACAGGATTTCCCTGGGGGCTTATCGGCACGACTCAATACCAGAACATCTGGTTTATCCAGATGGCATCGATAACGGGAGTCTACGGACTCTCATTCGTGCTTGTGCTCTTCCAGAGCCTGTTTCTCTACTCCATAAAACACAGGAAAAAAACTGCTTTTTTCTCTGTTCTCGCCCTGGTGCTCATCATCCACCTGGGAGGATTCCTGAGCCTGAAGAAAACCTCTCCCTCCGAAGGCTCGTTCACTGCTTCTGTTATTCAGGGAAACGTCTCTTCGGATATCTCCTGGGACCAAGTCACGAGTCAGGAAATCTGGAGCCTTTTCAACCAACACATTGAATTGAGCCGGAAGTCATACGAGGATGGAGCGGAACTCATCATCTGGCCTGAATTCTCGGTTCCTCTCTGCTTCAGCTGCTCATACGGTTACTTTCAAGACTTCAAAGAAAAACTCAACCAGTTCGTCCAGGAAACAGATTGTGCTCTTCTTCTCGGGACAAATGAAAAAACCAGCACGCCAGGAAACGTAAGCTACTATAATACCGCGTTGTGCCTCAGTCCGGACCTCTCAACGAGCCACTACTATAAAATGCATCTTGTCCCCTTCGGGGAATACACCCCGTATAAAAAAATCTTTTTCTTTATCGAAAAAATGACTCACGCCATAGGAGAAATCTCGCCGGGAACACAGTACAAACTCCACCCATTCAAATCATTAAAATTCGGTTCTCCCATATGCTATGAAATCATTTTCCCCAATCTTGTTCGAAAATTCACGAAGAAAGGAGCAAACTTTCTTGTGACGATCACCAACGATGGCTGGTACGGAAAAAGCTCAGCTCCGTATCAGCATTTCTCGATGGCCGTCTTGCGAGCTGTCGAAAACAGACGGTATCTCCTCCGGGCCGCCACAACAGGCATCAGCGGCATCATCGACCCTTACGGCCGCATCCTCTCCAAATCCAAGCTGATGACTCAAACTCACCTCACAGAAGTCATTACTCCATCAAAAACACTGACCTTTTATACAAAATTTGGAGATGTCCTTCCCTTCCTGAGCTTGACTTTGACCCCTGTATTCATTATTCTGGCATTTGTAAAGAAGAGAAATGAAAGAAAAAGACAACGCTCCAAAAAAGAGCCACTCTAATCTTTTAATCAAGATCAAAGAATGCTTTTCCAAATTCGAAGAACTCAGAGGTTATCTTTGACCTCAGCCAAAAAGAGGCTGAGTTCAATGCCATAAACACAGAGCTTTCCACTCCTGATATCTGGAAAGACCAGAACAAATTCCAATCCCTCCAGCAGAATAAAAAAAGACTCGAAAGAAACATTCAATTCCTCTCCAGCCTTTACAGAGAAAAAGAAGATCTCGAAGTCCTGGAAGAACTGGCAGGAGAGGGAGAAAACGTGGATGAAGAGATCAGCCAGTCTCTTGCATCATTCGAGAAGAACCTTGAAGAAGCCAAGCTTCAAACTCTCTTCTTTGAAGAAGATGATGCACGAAATGCCATTCTCACTATCCACCCGGGCGCAGGCGGGACTGAGTCCCAGGACTGGGCCCAAATACTTCTCAGGATGTATCTGAGATATGCGGAGAGGAAAGGTTTCAAGACAGATATCCTTGACTTTCTTGCTGGGGAAGAAGCCGGACTGAAAAGCGTTACTGTTCGAATACAGGGAGATTACGCTTTCGGCAATCTCAGTCAGGAATCCGGCGTCCACCGTCTTGTCAGAATATCTCCTTTTGATGCCAACAAGAGACGTCACACATCCTTTGCAGCTGTCTTTGTCTATCCCGAGGTCGAAGAAGATATTGAAGTCAAGATCAATCCAGAAGACCTCCGGATCGACACATACCGTGCCTCTGGCCGTGGAGGACAACACGTCAACGTCACCGATTCCGCAGTCAGGATAACCCATATCCCAACAAATATAGTTGTCCAATGCCAGAGCGAAAGGTCCCAGCACAAGAACAAGGCCAGTGCCATGAAAGTTCTCAAAGCGAGAATTTATGAGCTCGAAAAGAAAGTCAAACGGGAGAAGCTTGAAAAACTTGAAGATGCGAAATCGGATATTGCCTGGGGAAATCAGATACGGTCTTACGTGCTCCAGCCTTACAGGATGATAAAGGATTTGAGGACAAACGTGGAAATCGGAGATGTGGACAGAGTTTTGGACGGAGATATCGACGAATTCATCAAATCCAACCTCATCGCCAGAAAATCAGGGACAAACAAACCACACAAGGCCTGACCCCGATATTATATGATCTTCTTTTTGGCATCTTCCCATATTTTATCCATCTCTTCGAGTGTGACCTGGCCGAGCTTTTTCCCCTCTTTCTGAAGTCTTTCTTCTATGAATCGGAACCTTCTGCTAAATTTTTTATTGGCCTCTCTGAGCGCAACTTCAGGGTTGATACCCAGAAGGCGAGAGACGTTGGACATTGCGAAGAAAAGATCACCGATTTCCTTAAATACTTCATCCTTTTCATTTTTTTTCAGTGCCTCTTCTAATTCAGATATCTCTTCTTTAATTTTCTGAAGTGCATCCAAAGGTTGAGCCCAGTCGAATCCAAATTGGGAGACACGGAGTCCAATCTGGAAGGCTTCTAAAAGCGCCGGGAGGCAGATAGCCATTCCATCCAACAC
>DAOVAM010000008.1 GCA_030671065.1 Candidatus Aminicenantota bacterium | reverse complement strand
TCTGGCGATGTTGGGGCTGACGTCCAGGATTTTTATGGAGTCTATCCCCAGGACATTCACATCCAATTCGCGGGTAGCTGTGATGTTTCTCACATTAAAAAAATCGATTCCTATACGGCCTGGATTGTAGAGCCGGAATTGGCGATGGTAGGTATACGGACTTACAAAGACTTTCACTTCCAGAGTTTCTCCAAGCGGTGTCACAACAATTCTTTCTAGGGTGCCGCCTTGTTGCGGAAAAATATTTCCATTGAAGGAAAAAAAGAGTAAAAGCAGAAATGAGGAAATTAGGACTTTTTTCTTGATCATCCGCCTCCTCCATTCATGCAAGATATTGATTTTTTTACCTTTTTGGTAACCTATAACATAAAAAAATTTGAATTTCAAGGAAAAATAGGTCCTTTTTCCCCATGATGAATATGGCGGGTGTGGACGTTTGAATTGGATAAAAAGCAGTTTTAAGTAGACAGCAAAGCGAATTAGACCGGGAATTTCTCCATCAAGTGATCAACAGCTTGCTTCAATGTTGTGTGTTTGTGCTCGACGTCTCTATCGTAATTGATGACAAAACTGAAGATATCCCCTTGTAATCCTTCACAAAAACAAAAATACTCTTTATTCTTGGCATCTATCAAAAAGGAGGCTTCCTGGTTGTGAAAAGGACAGTTTGTCAGATACTGATTCCTTGTTCCGACTTTTTCCCCCGAGATTCCGTACGCCTTCATTAGCTCCTGCATGTCGACGGACTCTTCCAGGGATTTCATTTTTTGATTGAGCTCTGTATCGGCCTCATTGATGAGATGGAGATTCTTGAGGACTGAGGACAGGCCTTCGCCACCACATTCCTTACAGATTTGGATCCCTTCCTCTGAATCGGTAATTTTCTTTTCTCCCTCTTCAGTTTCTTCTTTATTGAGAGAGAGGACGAAATAAGAATTGTTCTTATCGATATCATTGCTGCATATTTTGCATTGGCTCATGATTGCTCCTTTCATGAATGGGATCTATGAAAGATTTATAGTTTATTCCTTTCTGTCAAAAAATCAATAGTAAAAAAATGGGGACGTTCCCCAAGGTGCCACCTTAGCTCATTAAATCCTCTATATTGCCAGTCATGTGGAAATAATTGAGGTGTGGATGAACTTATGGATCTAAGGTGTCCCTTTGGGGAACGTCCCCCTAAGGCAAAAGGCGAAACGTTTTAGGCACTTTTTCGAGATGGAAAATGATCATTTTATTAAGCGCCTTTTTTATTGTGCCCAGTTGTTCAGCAGAGAAAGGAAGAGGTCCTTTTTCGGGAGGTGGATTTTTTCTCACCCACTGCACAAAGGAGCCTAAATCAGGCATAATTTTTTCTTTTTTCTGCGTGGCACAGGAGTCGCAAGAAACGCCGTCTTTTTTCGGTGAAAGCCATCCGGAGTGAGTGAGGATTTTGTGGCACTTTTTACATCGGCTTAAACCAGGAAGCACTCCGTTGATTTTGAGAACCCAGACTTCGAAATACCGTGTTAAAAAGTTCAGGTCTCCTCCCTTTTTTAATGTTCGGAGGAGAGAGAGCAGCAGCCTGAAGAGCTTATCATTTTTAGCTCGTGATGGAGAAAATTCTTCAATGAGTTCGGCAAAATAACTCACAGTGAATGATGTATCCAGATCATGCTGGAGCTCAAAAAAAGATTCAAGCAGATCACAGTTGCTAATGGTCACTAATTCTTTTCCTTCTTTTTCATAATAGTAGACCTTGATAAGGGAAAGAGGTTCGAGGCTGCTTCCGAAGCGATTGCTGAATTTCCGAGCGCCTTTGGCAACTCCTTTGATGATTCCCCTCTCTTTTGAGAAAAAGGCAACGATCTTGTCTTGTTCTCCGACTTTGAAGGTTCGGAGCACTATGGCTTCGGTCTGTTCGAGAGGCATGGGAAATTCGTCAGAGTTTATCCAGGAACAGGGTCCCAAGACCGAGAAAGGTCAGGGCACCTACAGAATCGGTGCACATGGTGAGGAGATTGACCGATCCCAGTGCCGGGTCCAATTTGAGCAATTTCAGGACCAGAGGGATGAGAGTGCCGACCAGGGCGGCGACAAATAAGTTAATGATGATGGCCAGTCCCAAAATGAGGCCAAGATAGGGATTATTAACGATTAGATAGGAAAATCCACCCAGAAGGGCACCGATTATGATTCCGTTGCCGATGCCGACTATGATCTCTTTCATTAGAGCTTTCCGGGCCCCGACCCATTCTGCCTGGCCGATGGCGATTTCCCTGACAATGATGGCAATTGTCTGGTTTCCAGCAACTCCTCCGAGAGCCATCACAAGAGGGAGGAAGACAACTAGTTTGATAAATTGTTCAATCGTGCCTTCAAAATAGTGGACAACCAATGGAGCGAGAGAAGCCGTGAGAAGGCTGAACATCAGGAAAGGGATTCTTTTTTTAATGGATTTAAACGGGCTGTCCTGGATCCTATCCGTCGTATCCAGGGAGGCCATTTTGTATATGTCCTCGGTCGCCTCTTCTTCGATGACATCAATAACGTCATCGACGGTCACCACACCGACAAGAGTGTTTTCGGCATCCACGACAGGGATGGCAACGAGGTTGTAGTGCGCGACATTGCGCGCCACGACTTCCTGGTCTGTTTCTGGGTGGACGGTTATCAGATCTTTGGTCATGATATCTTTGAGCTTAGTATTCGGGCGCGCGAAAAGAAGCTGTCTCAACGAGACGACCCCAACCAGTCGATTCTTTTCATCTACGGTGTAGAGATAGAATGCGGATTCCACGTCTCTCTCAAGCTGCATGGCTGTTATGGCATCGGAAACATTGGTGTTGTGGTCCAGGGCATAAAAGTCCGGGGACATGATCCGGCCGGCTGTTTCCTCCTCGTAATGGAGAAGCTCTTTGACATCTTCTGAAGGCTTCTCCTCCATCGCGGCGAGGATGGATTCTTTCATGTTTTCGGGGAGGAGTTCGAGGATCGGGGCCGCATCGTCAGAAGGAATGATATGGAAAAGCTCTGTTATCTGATTTAACTGGAGTTCTTGTATGATCGGGGCTGCATCCTCAGCCTCCAGCTCACTCAGTACCTCACCGGTCTTTTCCATATCTTTTTCAAACAGAATGTTAAAAAGAATGAGTCTTTCTCTGAAAACCAGGTGGCTCATCAGGGAGGAAATGTCGGCTGCGTGGAAATTTTTCACCAGATTCCACAGGCGGGAGAGGGCACCCATGTTGATAAACTTTCGAGTCGAACTGAGGACTATCCTGAGAGATTGATCACGCATTTTTTTTCTCTAAATTTTTCGCCCTCAACAATAGCACAAAACGTATGACCTGTAAATGAAAGGTGAGGAGTTTATCTTCGTTTTTTATAGAAATACAGGTTTGTTTCCGAGACGATGACCGCGCTGAGACCGATAAGGCCCACAAGGTTGGGAAAGGCCATTAGCCCATTCATGATATCTGACAATCTCCAGACTGTCTCGAGTTTCAGGATCGTGCCTATGGCCACGAAAATGACAAAAACAATCCGGTAGATTTTAACAGCTTTTTCTGTGAACAAATATTCGATGGATTTTTCCCCGTAGTAGCACCAGCCGAGGATGGTGGAATAGGCAAAAAATATCAGTGTAAAAGTGACGACGTATTCTCCTATCCCTAACGGGAAGAATTTATCGAAGGCATTGGCTGTGAGTTCGGCTCCTTTGATGTCGGAAGTCCAGAGGCCGCTGAAGATGAGAACCACTCCGGTCATGGTGCAGACGACGAGAGTGTCGATAAAGGTCTGTGTCATGGAGACCAGAGCCTGTTTCACCGGATTGGGAGTCTTGGCTGCGGCGGCAGCTATCGGTGCCGAACCCAATCCAGACTCGTTCGAGAAGACTCCCTTTGAAACTCCATGGCGCATCGTTTGCATCACTGATGCTCCGAGAAAACCTCCTGCGGCTGCCGTGGGTGTGAACGCATGCTGGAAGATGAGAACAAAGACTTCCGGGATAGAAGAGATGTGGAGGAGGAGGATAATCGAAGCGCTGATGATATAAATGATTATCATAAAGGGTACGAGGACCTGAGTCACCCTGGCAATACTCTTGATCCCGCCGAGAACGACCATACCCGTGAATGCGGCCAGGATGATCCCTGTAATCCAGTTCGGGATTCCTAGGGTCGCTCTCACGCCATCAGCCACAGAATTAGATTGGACCATGTTTCCTATGCCGAAAGCAGCGATGGCCGCGAAGACGGCAAACAGAGTTCCGAGCCATTTCCAACCCAGTCCTTTGGAGATGTAGTACATCGGACCTCCGCTCATTGTTCCGAACTCATCCACCTCTCTGTATTTTATGGCCAGGACAGCCTCAGCGTACTTGGTGGCCATCCCAAAAATCCCGGTCACCCACATCCAGAATAAGGCCCCAGGGCCTCCTGCAGCAATAGCGACAGCAACTCCGACAATATTTCCAGTTCCGACAGTGGCAGCTAATGCTGTCATCAAAGCCTGGAAATGGGAGATATCTCCCTCATGCTCATCGTCTTCTTTTCTTTTTATAAGGGCCAAATAGAGTGAATAAAACAGACCTCTGATTTGAAGCCCCTTCAATCTGATGGTCAAGAAAATGCCTGTTCCGACCAGGAGAATAATGAGGGGAAGCCCCCAGATAAAATCTCTTATGGCAGTTAATATTTTGAGTATTTCGGCTTCCATGTTTCCTTATCCTAAAAAATTTTTTCCTATTATAACAGTGGAGAACAGCTAGGTCTAGCGTGTTAAAAAAGGGGACAGGTGTACTAGCTCAATAATTCGGTAACACTTTTATAATGTCATTGCGAACGGAGTGAAGCAATCTCATAAAAAAGAATAGACAATTTATCTTACGAGATTGCCACGTCACTACGCTCCTCGCAATGACACTTATGGTTTAGCCGAAGAAGGTGATGCCCAGACTTTTAATCTTTTTGCTGAGCTGATCCCTATCGACCTTGAGGTCGGAAGCGGCTTTGGAGAGGTTCCATTTATACTTGAGCAAAGTCTTATGGATGAACTCTTTTTCGAACTGTTTGCCGGCCTGTTTCAGAGAGCGGGTCGTGTCGTGTCCAGGAGCGGCCTGAGATTCTCTTGACTCCACAAGGAGAGAGAGATGGGACGCCTTGATCTCATCATCCGGAACCATGATGACAAATCTCTCGATAACGTTGATGAGCTCGCTCACATTTCTCGGCCACGAGTAGTTGAGGAAGGCTTCCAGGGCTTCTTCATTCATGGATTTTATCTTTTTTCCATCTTGAATTGAGAAATACTCCAGAAAATAATCGATAAACAGAGGAATATCTTCCTTTCTTTTTCTTAATGGAGGAATAGTCATTGGAATAACGTTCAGTTTGAGAAACAGATCTTCTCTGAATTTTCCCTTATCGACGAGTTTTTTGATGTTTTTGTTGGATGCTGCGATGACTCTGATGTCCACCGGCGTAGATTCACTCGTTCCCAGAGGTTCGAACTTCTGTTCTTCGAAAACTCTAACCAGTTTATCCTGAAGGGTTAAACTCATTTCGCCAATTTCATCGAGGAGGAGTGTTCCTCCATCTGCCAGTAATAATTTTCCTTTTTTGTCTTTTTCCGCATCAACGGTGTTTCCCTTGACGAAGCCGAACAGTTCGATTTCGATCAATTCATCAGGAATCGCTGCAAAGTTTATCTGGATAAATCTTTTGTTTTTCCTCGAGCTCTTCTGATGAATCAATCTGGCAACGAGTTCTTTCCCTGTTCCATCTTCTCCATAAATCAGAACCGGGGCATTGGTCGGGGCTGCCTTCTTGATCTCATCTCTTAATTTAAGAACGGGATGGCTTTTTCCTATCAGGTGATGTTTCAACCTGATGGATTCCCGAAGCTGGATGTTTTCCTCTTCCAGTTTCTTTTGTATGAAGGCATTTTTTACGGTGAGGATGACTTTTTCCAATGATAGCGGCTTCTCCAAGAAGTCATGAGCTCCGAGTTTTATGGCTTCTACAGCTGTCTCGACTGTTCCGTGTCCTGAGATCATCACAACCTGAGGGTTTTCATCCATTTTTTTTATTTTCTTCAGGATTTCGATCCCATTCATCTCGGGAAGCCAGATGTCCAGAAGGATGAGGTCGAAATTATCCTTTTGAAGCAGTTTAAGAGCTTCTTCGCCTGTAACGACGGCTTTAACTGAATAGCCTTCGTCCTCAAGAATCCCCTTGAGGGACGACCTGATGCCGGCCTCATCGTCGATAACTAAAATTTTTTCTTTATTCATGCTGGAAGTTGAATGATAAATTTTGCCCCATGGGGATGATTGTTTTCCACATTGATTGAACCATTGTGATCACTAATGATCTTGTTCACAATAGTCAATCCGAGGCCTGTTCCCTTCTTCTTGGTTGAGAAATGAGGAAGAAAAAGCTTGTTTTTGTCGTTTAAAGGAACGCCGTGCCCGGAGTCCGCAATCTCAATGTTGACTTTCCGGTTTTTCCTTCTGAAAGTGGTCTTTATTTTGATTTCCCCTTTCTTATTCACGGCATAAACAGCGTTATCGAGGATGTTGATGAATGCTCTTTTCATCTGTTCTGGATCAATCTGGATAGAAGAAGGGACCTGAGAGGAAAACGCGACATTGAATTCTATATCTGTGAATACGCTCTTAAACAGAGAAACTGTCTGTTCGATGATTTCGTGGATATTTCCTGGCTGTATCTGGATTTTAGGCATTCGGGCAAAGTTGGAAAATTCATCCACGAGGGCCTTTATTGTTCTGGCTTCTCGGATGATTGTGTTGGCTCCGACATTAATGATTCCAGCATACTTTCTCTTGTTTCCCCCCAATTTTTTCTTGATTCTCTCTGCAGAGAGCTGGATGGGCGTCAAAGGATTTTTAATCTCGTGGGCCAACCGCTGGGCGACTTCCTGCCAAGCTGCGATTTTTTGAGCATGAATGAGTTGCGTCAGGTTGTCAAGCACGACGATTAATCCTGAGAACATGTGGCCGGAGTGCCTCATTGGAGAGAGGGTTAAGGAGAGAGTTCTGTTTATAGCGCCGAAGTTGATGTTTATTTCTTTATCGTAAAGTCTAAATTTGTTCTGGATTCCCTGCTCAATGGTTTTGGACACTTCCCCATAAACAGGAGACGAGAGGATCTCTTTAAAGTTTTTTCCGATGATGTTACCTCCGGGAATAGCCAGCATTTCCCGGGCAGAGGGATTGATGGTCGTGATCTTGCCCTTGGCATCAAGAGTGATCACGCCAGTGGTGATATGGTTCAAGATGGCTTCGATATACTGCTTTCGGGCTTCAAGCTCGGATGTTTTTTGAGCAATATCGTGATTGCTTTCTTTGAGGTCCGCAACCATTTGGTTGAACGAATCGATAAGGATCCCGATCTCATCGGAAGCCGGGTCCTCGACTTTGACATCCAGACTTCCTTTGGAGACTTCTTTTGTTGCCTGAGCCAACTTTTCGATGGGCACTGTGATGGCCTTTGCCAAATGAAACCCAATCCAACTGGCTGCGAATATGATCAACAGTGCGATGAACACGAGCGTTATGATGTAGAATTTTTTCAGGGGATTTTTCTGTGCCTTAAGCTGTTGATATCTTTCGACATAAGTGGAGATGTTCTTTATTCTTAGGGCATAGCTCTGGGGAAGGAATTTCCCTGCGGTGACTAAAACAGTCCCGGTTCCTGGGGAGTAGAAGGGAATGCCGCGACGGATCATCTCTCCGTTTCCCATGGATTCTATGCTGTTGACTAGATTCCCCATTTTTGCACGGTCCACGATATCTGAGTCGAGGCTCTTGTAATCCTGAAGCGGAAGGTCGAGTTTGAGATAGGCAAACTGTTCTTCGCTATCGATATAGACTCCGATCTCATCCAGGTCGTACTCGGCCAATTTGGCTCGTACGAATTCCATGAAAGGCTTTCGGTTTTCAGGAAGCATGAGCTTCTGTTGCTCTACGGCGTATCTCAACTGGCGAGCGTAGTGAAATGTGAGTTCTTTACTGTTTGCCTGGAATCCATCTGCCAGGTTTTTTGTATCATCCATGATCTTATCTAAGGGAGATTTGAACCATTGTTCAATATTCCTGTTGATCAAATCGCTCGCAAAGAAAAAGAGGAGAAGAGTGGGGATGAGAGAAAGAGCAATGAAGAAAAGGACAAGCTTTGTTTTAAAATGAGCACCGATGACCTTTCTTTTTCTTTCCAGGTAGAGTTTTGTGAGATTCCTTCCCAAAACAAAAAAGAGGATCAGAAACAGGAGAAGCACGATTATTTGGAGAAGGGAAAGGAGAATGGTCGTGACCGATGTCGGAGGGAACTCCTGTCCTTCGCCTATGAAGAATTCGATGGCAAAGAAGAAAATGATCAGGAGAATGATAATGATTCCCAGGATTCGAGAGCCTTTTGCCTTTGGATTTTCCATTCCCATATTCTATTTATCGAACATTCATTCAGATGATTGTCTCAAGGATATCGAGAATATCCAGCTCTTGTGCTTGGAAGTCTTTGAAATTTTCAAGAGTAATTCGAATGTTTCTGACGGTCGTCCCGGAAGGACCAAGCGGCTTTCCTTCCCTGTTGTTCAATCTGTAAGTGATCCCCCCTGCATTTCCCAGGTGGATAAGCAGTTCTTCAGACGCTTCGATCGAGATGGTTTCTCCTGGCCTTTTGGTTGCCTCAAAATTTAAATCCCCATCTGCGTACACCTGAATCCATGTTTCTTCCGTGAATGAGATTTCTAGTATTAATTTTTGCTCTACAGATTTGAGCTCAGGGAATGAAGCTGGGGGCTCTTTGGGGATGAGCGGAGTATTGATCAACTCCTCTTGAGAGAGAGCAGTATTATTTTTCCAGGACGTCAAATAGAGGAAAGTGAGAATGATGAGGGAAACAACGACTGCAACAGTCAATCCGATTATTTTCTTTACTCTTTTGGGAATGGGTTGCTTGACATTATTGTGCGAGGCCTTAGATTCAGGGAGTTGCTCCTTCAAGAGAGAATCCTCATAATACATGTTTAAAACTTCATTTTCTTCAAGGCCAATCGATTTTGCGTAGGTTCTGAGGATAGCTTTAATGAAAAATTTCCCAGGAAGGTCATCCATGCGGTCTTGTTCTAAGGCTTCAAGAAGCCTCATGCTGATTTTAGTCGAGTTTGAAATTTCTTCAAGAGAAATTCCCCTGAGTTCTCTTTCTCTTCTGAGGACTTGTCCGATGGTTGCCATTATTGGGGATTTTAGGACATGAGGCATACCATGTCAATATAGGGGAACGTCCCCATATTAGACTTTTAGGAAACGTGCAAGGCAGCTGAGGCTTCCCAGGAATCCGATGATCACTCCTCCTGCAATGAGCATGGAGATTTGAGTAAGGGAGAGATACCGGAAGTTGATGATTTCTTCCAGCGCGCCAAGAGATGCGCCCAAATAGAGGGGGAAGAATTTTACCAACAGAAAGAGCAGTGCCAATGAGACCAATGCGCCCATAGCCCCGAGAATGATCCCTTCAAGGAGAAACGGAACTCTGATAAAAAGATTTGTGGCCCCAACCATCCGGAGGATCTCGATTTCCTCCTTGCGGGCAAAGACATTGAGCCTGATCACGTTGGAGATGATAAAAAAAGAGGCCAATGTCAGTATTCCTCCGAGAAAGAAGCCAATCGCTTTAGCCAATCTGCTGAGGGATTGCATTCTCTCCACCCAGTCTCTGTTGAACTGAACATCCTCGATCCCATCTATCTCTCTCATTGCCTGGATAAACCTCAAGATCGTTTCAGGGGAGAGGTTTTCTTCGGCAAGGTTTGTCTCAAAGGAAGCCGGGAAGGGATTGATCTCGATGTTTTCGATGATACCTTGGAGATCCGGAAAGTTTTGTTGGAATCTTTCCAGGGCTTGCTCGGTGCTGATGTAACGCACATTGTTGACCAGAGAGGATTCTTCGAGTCTGTTTTCAATAGAATCTCTCTGTTCCTCAGGTAAGTCTTTCTCGAGAAAGAAGATGATCTGCATGTTCTTGGAGAGTTCCTTTGCTGTGTAGAAGAGATTATTAGAGAGGGAAAGGAAAACCCCAAAAATAAGAAAAGAGAGGCAGATGGTGGTGATAGAAAAAATATTACGTATCCTATACTGCCACAGATTATTGACTGTCTCTTTGACTGAATGTTTGAGCTTTTGGAAAATCAGAGTTTTTCCTTTCGAATCAATTTTCCCTTATACAGGAATAAAATTTTCTCACCGAAATGGCGGATCAATTCCCTATCGTGTGAACATATGATGACAGTGGCACCCTGCCTGTTGATTTCCTTGAATACTGTCATGATTTCAGTCGCAAGCTCCGGGTCGAGGTTCCCTGTCGGTTCATCTGCCAGGAGTATCTTGGGATTATTCACCACTGCCCTGGCGATGGCCACTCTCTGCTGCTCGCCATAAGAGAGCTGCGAAGGGTACTCCCACATTTTGTGATGGAGGTTGACCAATCGCAGCGCATTGAAGGCGCGCCTGCGGATTTCTTTACGGGGGATTCCAAGAACCTGAAGAACGACCGCGATATTCTCGAAGACTTTTTTCTGGAAGAGCAGGCGAAAATCCTGGAAGACAATCCCCATGCTTCTTCTTATTCTGTATATTTTATGGTCTGGGATGCGGAGGATATTCCTGTTGTCGATGACAATCTGTCCTTGAGTCGGAAGGATCTCTCTAAAAATGAGTTTAAGGAGAGTTGTTTTGCCTGAACCGCTTGGACCGGTGATGAAGGTGAAATCTCCTTTTTTAACATGAAGTGTGATGTCAGAAAGGGCCCATCTTGGTGGTTGATACTGTTTCCATAAGTGGTAGAGTTCGATCATTCAGGCCTCAAAAAAAACTTAGAAAGAGAATACACTTCATGGTTTTGTAGAGTTGATTTTTCTTCTTGATCACAGATCGATGCTTTCCCGTAAACCGGACAAGCACGGGAATGGAGTGAGCTGCTGCTCTGTGATCTGCAGTTGAAGAAAAGTGTTGTGTATGCCAGGAACTGCACGTGGATTCCGAGGCTGATAGCGGGCTCATAGATTTGGGATCTCATCAACTCAGGCGCAGATTATAACACATCAATTTGAGGATTCAAAGATACAGGGAAAAGAGGAGAGTCAGAAAGTTAGAGAGTGAAAAGATACATAAACCAGCCGAAGAGAAGTCCTCCCGCAACCATGATGAGGAAAAGAAAAAGCGCGTATCTTATCTGGCTTTTTTTGTCATTCCTTCTGATTAGCGCGAGCACGATGCAGACAAAGACTGCATAAAGAATCATGGAGAGAAGATGGCTTTTCCAGATCATTTCTTTTTTCCTGAGGAGATATCAAAGGCATCCAGTGCGACAAGATAGTTCAGGAGTCCTGCACCTGCGATGTAGGCTGTTCCGAATTCAAATGTCGTGTTTTTCAGATTCCCAAGCCCGAACGAGAATATTTTCGAAAGGATAAAAAGAAGCCCACTCCCCAGGTCAGAAAAAAAGGCCAGGATGGTCAATGGATTTTCTGTCTGGAAAGAATAGATCTTGCCTCCCATGAACAGGCCTAGGGCAGCCATGGACATGATGCAGACGAAAAAGATCCCGCCTTTCCAGAATTTTTTCAAGTACACATGCCCCAATCCGGGGACAAACCACCCCAGGAGCAAGGAGCCTATCATTTTCGCATCTATCTTCATTGAATCCCCATGATAAAAGAATCGGAATACTAAATCAAGAATAAGTTGTTATGTGCAAACATCCTTATTTCCGTGATGAACAAAACTAAGATGGAGTCTCAGGAAAGATCAGGCTGGGTGTTGAGAAAACCGTTTACTCCGGCTTTTGGATTCAAAAACACGCATCTTTTGCCCCAGCGAGGCAAAAGAGGCTCGGTTTCAGACTTCGCCCTCCTCTCCTTTCGGGAGAGGAACCGTGCCCGCTCAGCCTTCAAACGGTTTTTTCATCCATAAGCCTTCGCAGAATAGGGGGGACTTGTTTTACTGGGGAAAGCCCAACAGGTTACTTTTTCCTCAAACTCCTCAGGGAAATAATCCCCTGTATCGATAAACTTCCGCGATCCGTTCTATGGCGACAATATACGCTGCACAGCGAAGAGTTATGTTTTTCGTCTTGTTTCTTTTCCAGACTTCTGCGAATGATTTCACCATTTTCCGCTCGAGCTCAGCATTGACTTGGTCTTCCTCCCAGAAGAGCCCGCTGAGGGCCTGAACCCATTCGAGGTGGCTGACAACGACTCCTCCTGCATTCGCTAGAATATCGGGAATGACAGAGATCTTATTTTTTTCCAGTATTTCGTCGGCTTCAGGCGTGGTCGGTCCGTTCGCTCCCTCGACGATTAACTTGGCCTTGATTTTATGCGCATTTTTCTGGTGAATCTGGTTTTCTAAGGCAGCAGGGATGAGAATGTCCACATCCTGATACAGAACCTCTTCCCGGTCAATTTGCTTTCCTGGATGTTTGATGACGCAGGCATGTTTCTCCACGCACTCTATGAGCCCGGGAACATCCAGGCCATCCTGGCGGATAAGGGCACCTGACACATCGGAAACAGCCACAATCTTCGCTCCCATTTGGGAAAGGAAGTGAGCGGCATGGCCTCCAACATTACCGAATCCCTGGATGGCGATCCTGGTTCCTTTGAGGCTTTTCTTTTGAGCCTTGAAAAATTCTCTTGTGATTATCGCCACTCCCTTTCCGGTGGCTTCTTTCCTTCCCTTAGAGCCTCCCAAGATTTCAGGCTTCCCAGTGACAATACTCGGTTCTGTGTAGCCCTTCATCATTGAAAAAGTGTCCATGATCCAGGCCATGGTTCTTGAAGTCGTGTACACATCTGGAGCAGGGATGTCAATATGAGGGCCCAGGATGGGCATAATCTCACTCGTGTATCTTCTGGTCATCCTTTCCAGTTCACTTTCGGAAAGCTTTTTTGGATCACAGATTACCCCTCCCTTTGCTCCGCCATAGGGCAGGTCCAGAAGGGCGCATTTCCATGTCATCCAAGCTGCCAGAGCCACCATCTCTTCCTCGGTGACATCAGGATGGTAGCGGACTCCTCCCTTGGTCGGTCCTTTGGAGTTGTTGTACTGGCAGCGAAAGCCTGTAAAGACTTTTGTTTTTCCGTTATCCAGTTTTATAGGAACGGAAACCCTCAGGACGCGCATCGGATGCTCCAGTATTTTAAGAAGATCGGAGTCCAGCTTGATTTCTCTGGCCGCTTTGTAGAGTTGCTTCCTGGCTTTCTTGGCTAACGAATCTTCAATCATTCCTGTCTCCTAGCACGAGTGGTTCAGCCATCTCGCTGAGGTTGGTTGACATAAAAAGTGAATTCATTATAATTGTATTTCATTTTCAATTGCAATCGCTTTCATCATTACAATCCTAGGGTAGAAGATCCGCAGAGAGAAAGTCACGACTGGACATGGGAAGGCCTGAGATTCCTCTGTTCACTCGTAAGAAGTTGAGGAACCAGGAGAACAGACAGGAACATCGGTCAGCCAAGGGAAGCCAGAGAAACATGAAAATGAAAGTCAATATTTTAGGGAGATAAAATGGAAACAAAGACTTTCGGGCAGGTCATTGAATTTGCGATCCTGAGGGAAGAAGACGCCATCAAAGTCTACGGGGACATGGTGGAGATGGCAGAAACGCCAGGATTGAAGACGCTGCTGGCAGAGCTCCAGAATGAGGAAAGAAATCATAAAAAACTTCTTCAGGACTTGACAGAAGAGAAGGTCGAGTCTTTGAAAGTCAAAGATGTCATCGATCTCAGGATCAGCGATTATCTTGTCGAAGAACCACCGAGTGCAGATATGAATTTTCAGGATCTTCTGATTCTTGCTGCCAAAAAGGAGCAGATGGCTGTTGAGCTGTATTCGAGCCTTGCAGAAAAGGCCGAACAGGAAGAACTCAGGAAGCTGTTTGAATTTCTTGTCATGCAGGAAAAATCGCACAAGCTCAAACTGGAAAAAGAGTACGAAACCCGTGTCCTTGATGAGAATTAGGCAAGAAAAAAAGCCCTGTTTTCTTTGAACTTTTCATCCGGGACATATGCCTCTTTAGGAGGCGATTTGAATTCTTAATAGAGAGGGAGGCATTCGATGGAAAAATGGGAATGCACAGCGTGTGGATATATTTATGATCCAGAACAGGGAGATCCTGACAACGGGATTGATCCTGGAACGCCCTTTGAGGATTTGCCCGAAGATTGGACCTGCCCACAGTGTGGCGTAGGTAAAGAATATTTTCAAAAACTAACTTGATACCGGACACAAAAGAGTCTTTTTGAATGAGAGTCATCATTGTCGGGAATGGTTTAGCAGGGACGATCGTTGCAAAAACGATTCGCGAGCAGGACAGGAAAGTCATAATCGATATTTTTGCCGAGGAGAGATTTCCGTATTATCCCCGTCCGAATTTGATCGGATTTCTGGCAGGAGACCTGGAGTTTGAAAAGATGTTTGCCTTTCCTGAGGAGTGGTATTCTGAACAGAACATAAATGTCCATCTGGCAGAGCCTGTGACAAGAATTATTCCCGGTTTGAATCAGATAGAGACTGAGGGAGGGAATAAGGAAAAATATGATTTTTTAATCCTTGCCAGCGGATCTCAGCCATTTGTTCCAGCCATCAAGGGATCGGATAAGCTGGGAGTTTTTACTCTCAAAACTCTGGATGATGCTTTTGAACTCATGGCGTATATCGATGACGACCGGAGAGTCTCTGTCATCGGCGGAGGACTCTTAGGGTTGGAAACAGCCCGGGCGATAAAATGGAGAGGCGTAGACGTAGAAGTGGTTGAGTTTTTCAGCCATCTGCTTCCCCGTCAACTCGACAGACAGGGAGCATCTGTTCTTAAGAGTCAAATTGAAAAAATGGGGATAAAAGTGAGTCTGGGACTTGCCTGTGAAGAAGTGCTCGGGCAGGGAAGAGTCACGGGCTTGAGGTTTAAAGGAGGCCAGGAGATCAAAACAGATGCAGCCCTCGTGGCTGCAGGAGTAAGGCCGAATATTCGGATAGCTCAAGAGGCTGGACTCGAGGTTGATAGGGGACTGATCGTCAATGACTATCTTCAGACCAGCGTTCCAGATATAATGGGTGCAGGAGATGTCATCCAGCATGCAGGCCGTGTGTACGGGATCATCCCCGCGTCCTTTAACCAAGCCAGAATTGTGGCTCAAAATTTCATGGGTCAGATAAAAAAATATGAAGGCACTATCCCCTCTAACACTTTAAAGGTTGTGGGCATCGACCTCACATCCATCGGAGTCGTGCATCCAGAAGATAAATCCTGTGAAGAATTCAGAAGGGAAGATCAGAAGCAGGGGATCTACAAAAAAATCGTGGTCCGGAATGGGAAGGTCTGCGGTTTCATCTGTATAGGTACAAAAAAGAATGTCAGTGAAATCAGCCAGTTGATATCTCAAAAAGTCAATGTCGAAAAGTGGAAAGAGTCTCTGCTCGATGATGACTTTGATTATTCGGTGATATGAAAAATAAAATTATCCTTTTCTTCCTTCTTCTTTCTACACTTATTCTACCTGTTCATGCGGCCATCATAGGGTATATTTCACTGGATTTTGTGAAGGGTCTAGGGCAATCGGATATGTCTGAGGGTAGCTTCCAGAATTCCCAGGCTGGGCTCTTGTTTTTTGGAGAAATCACTCCTGGTGTTTCATACCTTACGGAAGTCAATCTCAGACCAGAGGGCACTTTCGATCTGGAACAAGCCTGGATTTCTCTCGGCACTTCAGAGAAATTCAGCCTGAAAATGGGCCTTTATCCTGTTCCGTTTGGAAGGTACAATCAGTCCAACCGGCCTCATCAGACGATAATGATCAATCCTCCGTTAAATGTCGAAAGGATGTATCCTTTGCTCTGGAAAGATGTGGGGATCCTTCTGGAGGGAAGAAGCCGCAGGTTTTTTTACTCAGCCTTTTTAGGGAACGGTCTCTCTGAAGATGAGAGTTTGGCAGGGGGCCAGCAGTTTAAAGACAACAATAAAGATAAGGGAATGGGAGGAAGAGTGGGATTGGTCTTGAGCCAGGGATTTGAAATGGCTTTTTCCTACTACAGAGGAAAATATGATGATGACAACAGCCGTGACCTTTCTCTCCAGGGGATTGATTTATTCTGGTACATGGAGGGAGTACTCGTCCATTCTGAATACTCCAGGGCCCGGATGGACATTCCAGGGGATACGGAGAATGCAGAAGGTTGGTTTGTTCAAGTCGCATTCGATATGGGACAGTTTCGTCCGATGGTCTGCTACCAGAGCCTGGATTACGAGGACAGTTTTCATGGTCCGGGATTTGTCAGCCCTGATGATCCAGGAGCGGGAATTTTTGAGAAGAAAAGACGCTGGGCTTTTGGGATTGTCTATAATGCAGCCCAGAATCTTCTCCTCAAACTCGAATACGATTTGAACCGTGAGGAAGGTCTTGAGCTGGAAGACGACTCATTATCAGTTCAAGTAGCCTTTAGTTTTTAATCTTGTATCCAGGTGAAACTTCTGGTAGAATTCGTTCTCAAAAGATATTCACCCTTTTTAATAAAACAGACATCAATCGTTTAAAGGATTATTATGGCTAATTTGCTCGTTGTTGGCACCCAATGGGGAGATGAAGGCAAGGGCAAGGTCATAGACCTCTTGACTCCTTCCTTTGATTGTGTGGCCCGCTACCAAGGAGGGCACAATGCCGGCCATACAGTGATTGTCAACGGGAAAAAAATCGTTCTCCACCTCATTCCCTCTGGAATTCTCCATCCAGGCAAGCTGTGTTTTATCGGGAATGGAGTTGTCATTGATCCAAAGGCGTTTCTTGAGGAAATAGAGGAGCTCAGAAAATACGGAGTGGAGATTGACGATAATATCGCTGTGAGCAAGAATGCTCATCTCATTCTTCCCTACCATTCTCTCATCGAGGAAATCTGTGAAGAGGGCAGAGGTGAGAAAAAGATAGGGACCACACTCCGGGGGATCGGTCCCTCTTACGAAGATAAAATGGCACGCCGTGGAATCCGGGTGGGCGATCTTTCAAATCTCTCCATTCTCAAAGAGAAGATAAAAGAAAATGTGGACGCCAAAAATGTGTATTTCGCTCATTACAGCAAGCCACTGCAGGACCCGGAAGCCATTTTTGATGAATATGCGGCTTATGCGTCCAGGATTAATAAATACATTAAAGATGTTTCTTTCCTGCTGGATGAACAAATAAAAGAAGGGAAATCCATCCTTTTCGAAGGAGCTCAGGGGGCTCTCCTGGATATCGATCATGGGACTTTTCCGTTTGTGACATCCTCCAATTCGACTGCCGGAGGAGCGTGTACAGGATTGGGAGTCTCGCCTCGAAGGATAGATTCAGTCCTGGGCGTGACAAAAGCATACACCACTCGAGTGGGAGGAGGACCCTTTCCCACGGAGATATTTAATCAGGAAGGGAAGTTTTTGCTCGATCGCGGGAATGAATACGGCGCCACGACCGGTCGTCCCCGGAGGTGCGGCTGGTTTGATTCTGTGGCGGTTTCCTATTCCTGCCGCCTGAACGGGATTGACCAGATCGCTTTAACAAAATCCGACGTCCTGGATGGTTTGGAAGAAATCATGGTGTGTGTGGGATACAACTACAAAGGGGAGCGTCTTCCCAGCTTTCCCACAGAGAGCTGGATTTTAGAGAAGGTTGTCCCTCAGTACAAGAAGGTGCGCGGGTGGAAGGAACCGATCCAGAAAATCAAAGATTTTTCCGCTCTTCCTGGTGCGTTCAAGGATTACATCAAACTCATCGAAGATTCTGTGGAAGCTCGAATCGCTGTGGTTTCCACGGGCATGGAAAGAGGGGACACCATCCTGATACAGGATGAGTTAAAAGGATTAGTCGACCTGAAAAAGATCATGCCTGAACTCTGATTTTCCTGAACTAATGACCAAGCCAGAATCAGTTAAGCTCTTGCAGTGGGTAGAAATCGATAGCTCTGCTCTCATCCATAACATCCATCAATTCCGCAGACTGATCGGAGAGAAGAGGAAACTCCTGGCCATGGTCAAGGCCAATGCGTACGGCCATGGAATTCTAGAGGTTTCGAGGATCGCTGTGCACGCAGGTGTGGATTGGTTGGGCGTTCATTCTCTTGAAGAGGGGATTCTTCTCCGCAAACAGGGATTGACCTGTCCGATACTGGTTGTGGGCTACGTCCTGCTGGACGGTTTGAAGGAAGCCGTGGCCCATGATTTACGATTGACTGTTTATAATTTTGAAACCCTCAACAAGCTGCCTGCAATCTGTCGCCAATTGAAGAAAAAAGCTTTCCTCCATGTGAAGGTGGAGACAGGAACATTCCGCCAGGGAATCAGGGAGGAGGATGTCCTGTCCTTCATGAAGAAGGCTAAGGAGTCCCCTGGCCTGGTGCTGGAGGGAATTTCCTCGCATTTTGCTAACATCGAAGACACCACAGATCATGCCTATGCCCAGTCCCAACTCCAAAACTTCAAGAAAGTCCTCCAGGAACTGGAACAGAATAAAGTGGACATACCTCTCAAGCACATGTCCTGTTCAGCATCAGCCATTCTTTTTCCGGACACTTATTTTGATATGGTTCGGGCAGGAATAGGGATGTATGGCCTTTGGCCCTCTAAAGAGACTTTTCTTTCCTGCCGTCTCCAAAAACGGGAGCCTTTGCTGCTCAAGCCCATCCTCTCCTGGAAGACTCGAATCGCCCAGGTTAAAAAAGTTCCCAAAGGCTCATTCATCGGATACGGATGCACCTACAGAGTGAGTCGGGAAACCACACTGGCCGTACTCCCTGTGGGGTATTATGACGGGTATGATCGGCGCTTGACCAATTCGTCCTATGTGCTGATTAAAGGAAAAAGAGCACCGCTCCGGGGAAGGATCGCCATGGATTTTATCATGGTGGATACCACAGACGTCCCAGAACTCAACCTTGAGGACGAAGTCGTTCTTCTCGGAAAGTACGGGGATGATGGCATCACAGCAGATGACCTGGCATCTCTGCTGGGAACAATAAATTATGAGATCGTGACTAGAATCAATCCGCTCATCCCGAGAATCATCACCTAATGCTGCGGCTTTTGGATTCAAAAACACGCATCTTTTGCCCCAGCGAGGCAAAAAATGCTCGGTTTCAGGCTTCGCTCTCCTCTCCCGTTTGGAGAGGAACCATGCCCGCTCCACCTTCAAACGGTTTTTTCATCCATAAGCCTTCGCAGATTATCTAAAAGGCCTCAGATTGACTTCAGTCAGGGATTTGGCTACAATTTGAGCCACCGGCGGTGTAGCTCAGGCGGTTAGAGCATACGGCTCATATCCGTAGTGTCGGGGGTTCGAGTCCCTCCACCGCCATTTTCCCATCATTCTGCAGAAAAGATGAGTGGAGGTTTGATTCCAGACGAAAAGGAAAGAGCCGGGTAAATTTTATGAACGTTGAGAATCGAGGTCAATTCGAATGCTTTTAGAGAAAGTCAAAAAAACCATCCTGGATCACGAACTCCTCAAAAAGAAAGATAAGATTCTGGTCGCTTATTCTGGTGGAGTCGATTCCACGGCACTCCTCCATCTGCTGCTTGAGCTTCGTGAAGAATGGTCTTTTACGCTTTTCCTGGGTCACTTCAATCACAAACTCCGCCAGAGTGCGGAAGAGGATGAGCAGTTTGTCAGGAATGTGGCCCAAAAACAGTCCCTTCCTCTTTGTATTGGCAGTGGAGATGTTCGCGCTCAGGCTGAAGCCATGAAGATGAACATCGAAGAGACCGGCAGAAAAATGAGGTATGAATTCTTGAACAGAGAAGCGGCGGATATCGGAGGGGCAAAGATCGCAACGGGCCACACTATGACCGATCAGGCGGAGACTCTTCTCATGAGGCTCATGAGAGGGAGTGGACTCCGGGGGTTGGCCGGTATTTTTCCCTCCGTAAAGGGAAAGGTGGTCAGGCCGCTGCTCGAGGTCGAGCGGGACGAGATCGAAGCTTATCTGAAGGCAAAAAAAGTGAAATTCCGGGTGGATGAAAGCAATCTAGACCGGCGCTTCCTCCGGAACAGGATCCGGCTGGACCTGCTTCCTTCTCTGAGAAAGAATTTTGAGCCGGCCATCGTCCAGCATCTGGGAAGGATGGCCTCTATCATTCGAGATGAAGACGCGCTCCTGGAAGAAATGGCCCAAGAAAAAGCGCATAAGGCGATAGTCAAGAAGAATGGTGAAGTGTTTTTAAGGCTCCAGGATCTTTCCTCCTTTCCTCGTGCGATGGCGAGGCGTGTTGTCCGGAATTTTATCACCGAGCTGCGGGGAAGCCTGCGAAGGATTTCTTTTGATGACGTGGAGTCTATTCTAGGTCTCGCTGAGGGGAAGGAATATTCTCTGAAAGAAGACCTGGTCTTACGGAGAGAAGGAAATCAGGTATTTTTGAAACAGAAGACGACACCGGTTCAGTATGAATACGAATGGGAAGGAGAGGGGATTCTTGAAATCACAGAGCTGGGATTGAGGTTTTCAGGGGAAAAAAAGAAGAATGAGGGTATTCCTGATTTCAGCTCTGATGACCAAATCCGGGCTCTCCTGGACATTGGAAAACTGAAGTTTCCTCTTACGGTTCGGGACCGTCGGGAGGGAGACCGTTATAAACCTCTGGGAGCCCCGGGTCAGAAAAAAGTCAAAGAGATCATGCGCGCGAAAGGGATTCCCCTCTCCAAGAGAAAGAAGCATCCTGTGTTCTTATATGGGAGTGAGATCATATGGATTCTGGGACTCCCGGTCTCTGATAAGTTTAAGATCGAAAAGACAACCGCAGGCGTTTTCGAAATAAAAAAACTATAATTTACTGAGAAAAATAGGATTTGGCCCCAATTTTTCTGAATCTGGCAGAAAAAAGTAAAAATTACTTATTGATTCTATACTTTCCATACTTTTTGATTTCTGATAATAAATGTCCAAAGTCAAGCCCTGACCCCAAGAGGATTTCAATTTTTTCTAACTCAAGCAGGAAAAGGATTTAGCTCAGATTGTTTCTCGTTATTTGCGCACTACTCTTTTAGGGTGAAGACTAGTCTTGTGGGGGGGTTACTTTCCCAGAGAAAAATATCACCTTTGATTTCATCTTGAGAGAGTATTGACGAAAAATGGAAATACCTTATATTAAGAGTAGTATTTATGTGAATTGACTTTCATCGAGCATGGAAAAATTTTGTGCGATTTCAAGCTGGGCTGCCGCTGTGTTTTGATGTAAAAAGGATGTCTTGCAAATGCTCTGGAAAAGGGATAAAATCAAGAAAAAAATGGGGATAGAGAAGATGCACTCCTCCTTTAGACGAAGAGACCAGCTGAGATGTGATATCCAGAGCAGGGAAAAATCCCGCAGACCATTTATCCTGAGATCCCCGATTTTTTGAAGTGAGGATTAAAATGAACAACATATCAATTATCTCTCAACAGGAAAGGATCAATCCCAGGAATAAGCTTGCATCAAAACAAAAAGGATTCACACTGATTGAGATCGTAGTGGCAATGGCCATAATCGGGATCCTTTCCCTCGTGCTCTATCCGAACATATTGAATTCCCTGGAGACCAGGAATTTAGAAAATTCAACGAGACAGATCATGACCACCATACAGAGAGCGAAGTTTCAGGCTGTGAAATCGCGGATAAACCATCGGGTGAGGTTTGATTATATTAACCAAGGCGAGATGAACCTGTGGTGTTATATCATGGAGAGAGAAGATAATCCTGGAAGCTGGAATTCGATGCCCGGGTTCAACAGAAGGTTCCTCCCGGCTAGCTTCAATGTAACTGTCAATTTTCCGACTCAGATCGTCCAGTTTTCACCGTTGGGTTTTGTCTCCAATTACAGCTCGACTCAGAACAGCATTACTGTTCAGAGTGCCAAATTGAATGATTACGGCCAGTATGATCAGAGAGTGATCAATGTGTTTATCGGCGGTTCTGTGCAGTACATAAAATCTCAGAGTGGGGAATGATGATGAAAATAATCATACATTTGAAGAGTCGATTGAAAAATTCAGAGAAGCCATCCGGCAATGGAAACTCCGGGGAAACCAGAAAGAAAAAAAGAGAAGGCTTTTCTCTGATTGAGACGACAATATCAATAGCCCTTGTCGGCGTGGCTCTTATAGGATTGGCGCAGCTGTTCACATACAGCGTGATGAACAACCGTCGCTCAGACCGAATGACCAATTCAACTTTTCTCGCTCAGCAACAGATTGACTTCCTCCGGAATCTCACGGCGACCGACCTGAACAATCTCGCTCTGAGCCCGGTCGATGAGCAGGTGGATGTCAACAATGACGGGAATGTTGATTTCAGAAGAGTCACTGTGATCCATGCATCAGGATTTTACTGGGAGGTCCGGGTTCAGGTCTTTCCCGCATCCCAGCTGGGATTCGATGTCAATGTGCTTATCCAGAACCCGACCCAATATCAGGTTAAGGCCGACATGAGCACGGTCATCAGCCGGTGACGGATCATGAATACGACAGGAAAGAAAAAAATGAAAGACAAGCCGTTTAAACCCGATCATAAATCATCTAGAGGAGCAGAGAGAGGATTTACTCTCATTGAAGTCTTGATCGGCGCAACGATCATGCTTCTGGTCGTACTGGCCACTCTGTCTCTTTACGTGAGCAGCAATAAACTCTCTGTAGACCAGCAGCAGTTTGCTGCCCTTCAGCATGATGTCCGTTCCGGCATGTTTTTTTTATCCAGGGATGCCAAATCCATCGGAGCGGGGATTACCCAGAAGTTTGGCGCATACTTTCTCCAGGGAGTCAACAACGACACGAATCAGGACAGTGCTCCGGTCCAAACGGACAGGATCACGATCGTTGGAAATTCTGATCCCTTGAGGTTGATCGTTCAGGCTTATACGCCCGGGACTGGGAGCATCACCCTCGAACCGAACGAGTTGACTCTCTATCCGTATACAGTCAACGCGTATCCGGCTGATCCGTTGGGATATCTTAACCGCGCCGTCCTCATCCTTCCTAATCCTGAAATCAGTACGGCAAACGGAGAGTTGGGCCAGATCACTGGAGTTGACTTTGGGGCAAACACGATCACCTTCAATCAGATCAATGTCCCTCTGCCGAACGGATTGGCACCCGGCGGAGCAGGTGGCGACTACATCGGAGGCACGGTTCATTTTGTTGAGCTTAAAACCTACTGGCTCGATGTCGACGGCCTTTATCCTGGCTTAACAGCCGGAACAGACGGCTATCTGGGTCTTCCTGGCGTCATGTATGTTTCCCAGTGGAATCCGATGAATAACGCTTACGACCATCTCGCTCTTGCACTGAACATCGAAGACCTGCAGTTTCAGTACCATGGTGACATGGATAATGACAAGCTGCTCGATGACAATAATGGGGATTCAATAGTCAGCAGTCTTGATTTCCTCAACTGGGGAGATACGTATGACTGGACAGATCCCGTTGCGTTAGCAGGGATCCGGTTTGTGAGAATCATGCTCCTCGGAAAAACCGAGAATCCCTATGTGAGTGTTTCAGGGACTCCTCCTTCCGAGGTTACATATATTTACACAAAACCATCTCTTGCGGATTCGCCGGCAGGATCTCAGATGGATAAACACAGAAGATTCCTGCTTGAATCCACTGCAAACATAAGAAACATGTCCTTGAATGTGTATAACATCGGGACAATATAAACAGATAGAGGACAAAATGAAGGAAAGAATGAGATTTCCGGAATCGAAGGATCGTTCACCCTCTTCCTTGCACGAGAAGGGAATGGCCCTTATCGTTGTCATCCTGGTCCTTGCATTTCTTCAAGTTGTCGGGGTTGTCCTGCTCACAGTGACGAGCACAGGCCCGAGAGTTGCGGGAAACATCCGCGCTCAACAGCAGGCTTACAACGGGGCTGATGCTGGATTTGACACGGCCTGGACAATGGTTGAAGAATCGTTTGCCAGCGGCAACTGGATCCGTTTTGATGGACATTATCTGACCGAGCCGGCCGGAATAGACAACCCGGTAGACGATGATTATTTTCGAAAATTGACAGATATGGAACTTCTGGAGTTGATCGATCCTGATGAGGATGGACTCCCGAATATAAACGCAGTCCTTTACTGCCGCCAGCTTTATGTCAGAAACCCTGATGGCAGCTATGACCCCCGCTACACCTTTACAGCCTTTTTGATCGATGATGAAGCCGGAAACGCGGCTGTTGATCCGTCGGATTGTCTTCTGGTCTGCATCGGCACAGTCGATTCAGGAGCCAGTATGTCAACATCCAGGATAGAGATTGAATTGGCTATTCAGCTTCCTGGAACCTGAGATAATTCAGGATTAAGAGAGGTATAAAATGAGCAAAAAAAAGAAAATTATGTGGATTTACCTCCCGTTGATCATAATCTTCACTGTTTTTGCCGTGAAATTCTGGGCGCAAGTCGCATGCATAGAATACACGGACGTTATAGTGGAAGATTTTGACACAGATTTGTTTAAAGATACGGAGTATTCTTCGGTGGCGTATTGGCCGATCGGTCCGATAACACTGAACTGGTTAGGGGGCCAACTGGAAGTTTCCGAAGCCAATGCGATGGGAGCAAAGATCTATGTATGTGACACGGGTGACTTTGATGGTGATGGAGACCCGGATCTCATCGCTCTGGATATCGGTCCAGGAGGAGATCAAGAAGTCGAAAACCAATTGTTGCTTGTGAGGAATTGGTGGGAAGATTTGGATCTCGATGGATTGGATGATGATGGAATAATCTTGTTCATGGATCCGACCGAAGTCTACGAGGTGGGGATAGCTGGTAGCGTTGCGACTATATCTGTGGCAGATTACAATAATGATGGATTGCTCGATTTCTTCTTCCTGAAGAATAGGAATGACGACCATGTATACCAGGATTATAAAGTGGGTATCTACATCAATGAGGGAACAGCCACAGACCCACATTTTAATCCTCACGGCAGTTCTCCGAACCTGGATTTCACCTCGATGTTTGAGAGCTTGAATATCTATGGGTACAGGTGGACCGCAAGACACAGTTGTGCCGTGGATATTGAGAAGGACGGAGATTCGGACGTCCTGATCATCGATGACGATACGATCTACTTGTTGAGAAGCCCAGGTCCTGGATTGTCGGACAACGTCGATAATTGGATAGTATCCGAGCTCAATTATGACCAGAAGCCCGGTTTTCCGATCGCGCTTCCTGATGACTATGGAGGCTCCACGATCGCAGCCGCTGATTTTGACAGTGACGGAGATTATGACATCGTGACGGGTACAGTAGAGAACTTTCCTTTCATGATCTATTATGATAATGACGGGACGGGAAACTTCACCCGTTCTGAGATCCCGATTCCTGATCCGAACTGCTATGGTCCATCCACGACCAACGTGGGGGACTTTAATAATGATGGACGGATCGATTTCTTCTGTGCCGTCGACAAGTGGCAATCTGGGAATGATGCCACGTCGTGGATTTTTGAAAATAAGGGCCTTTCTACAGAGCCCGGTTGTCCCATAGATTTCCAGTTCAGATGCTTGAATGACTGTCTGCCAGTCACACCTGATCCGTACGATACGGATTTTGGTGCAGTCTTGGATTATGACATGGATGGAGACCTGGATGTCATTGTTGCAGACGCCAATGATTCCGGAGATTTTTACATGATCGAGAACCTGTTGGCGAATGTGTACACCACTCATGGAGAAGCCCGCTCGTTGAACATGGTTCCTCTCCTGGATGTCCTCCGGTATGCGGTCACCAAGGTAACGATTTCAAATCTGCGGATGGGAACTCGGGGAACTGACAAAACGGGCCTCAAAGTCGAATTCTATCTCTCCAACAATGGAGAGGATTGGGAGCTTTATCAAATTTGGGAAGGACCCGATATCCGCAATTACAATAATCTGCCGACGCACACGTTCCAACACTTCGGTTCGAAGCTCTTCTGGAAAGCTATATTCTCGGCTGAGGAAGACCCAATGGCAGAGTTCACGGGTGCATCGTTCGATACTCCTTTAATTGCTGAGATTGAATTCGAGTATGTCAATATAGACAGAAGAGAATACTCCCGCACATCTGTGGCGGCCACCGTGACCGATGAAGACCAGCAGAAAAAGCTGATTATTGGGAGCACGTTCTTCTATCCCTCCTGGCGGGGACATTTGCGAGCGTATGATGTCTCGACGATGACTCCTCAGGATACGACTTACTCAGTTCTCAGGACCATCACGCGGCCGAATCCTGATGA
>DAOVAM010000035.1 GCA_030671065.1 Candidatus Aminicenantota bacterium | reverse complement strand
TGACCGATTCTTTTTTCCCACAAAAGGGGAGGTAAAAGAAATCCACATAGTCGACGTCCAATCTCTTCAGGCTTCCCTCGAAGTCTTTTTCAAATTTTGCAGTATCGGTATCTTTGGAGAAAATACCTGATTGATAGTCTATCGGATTTGGTATCACTCCAGTTGCCAGGATGATTTCTTCTCTTTTGTAATTTTTAAGGATTTTTCCGATGAATTCTTCCACGCGGCCGCGCGCGTAGTATTGAGCTGTTGCGATGTGAGAGATTCCTGCATCCAGGGCAGTTCTGACGAGAGCTTCTGAAGTGGCATCCATGGTCCCCATGCTCACGATCGGGAGTTTTACTCCTGTTTTTCCGAGTGTGCGGTATACCAGTTTGCGCTTTTTCCCTTCTTCTGTCCCTTTGGCGGCATCTCCCTTGCACCCAATGTGCGGAAGGGCAATAGCGCCGGCAATCCCTGCTAATCCCTTGGATATGAAGTTCCTTCGATTCATGCAGGTGTTTTTCTTGGCCATTCTTCCCTCCTTTAATGCGTATTCATTGTATGAATGCTTTTTTAATCCAGGATTACTTTATCCTATCCTCTTTATTTTAATCAATGTAAAAAATGCACAATCTTTTATTTGAATTATGGTTTACTGTGGTGGGTGTTTTTTATATTATTATGCCAATGTCTTTTTTCCGCAATCTGCGCTGGAGCCTTATAGGGATTTTGGGCAAGTTCGTGTTGTGGCTCTGGGCAAAATCCACCAGAATGAAAGTCATCGGGAAGGAAAATTACAAGGAGTTGAGAAAGCATAGAAAAGCTGTGATTTTTCTGGTGTGGCATGGCCGGATTTTTATCGTCCCTTATTTTTTCCGCAAGAGAGGAATCATGCCGTTGATAAGCCCGAGTGAAGATGGAGAGCTCCCAGCTCGAATTATGTCCAGGTGGGGATACCGGAACATAAGAGGTTCAAGCTCGCATGCGATCATTAGAGTCTGGAACCAGATGAAAAGCGAGCTTAAGAATGGAGGGGAAGTGATTATCGTTCCTGATGGGCCCCGAGGGCCAAATCGAAAAATGAAGCTCGGGGGATTGAAGCTTGCCCAGGAAACGGGAGCTGTCCTCGTCCCGTTCACATTTTCAGCTTCAAGGAAAAAGTTTTTAAAAAGCTGGGATAAATTCTCAATCTTTTATCCCTTTTCCAGAGTCGTTGCTGTGTACGGCCCACCGATTGAAATTGACCCGGCCCTTAAGGATGATGATTTAGAAACAGAGCGTCAAAGAATAGAGCGTCAGTTGATTGAGCTGGATAAGAAGGCTGACCGGTTTTTTGATTAATCCACCTTCTCTCTGTCCTTGGAGAGAAATTTATGCTATAAATATCCACAAAAAGGAGTTGAGAATGAAGGCGAAAAGATTTTTTCTGCTTGTTGTTTTATTAAGTTTCTCTTTTTCCTTGTTTGCACAGGAAGCTGAAGAAATGATTGCTCAGGCCGATGGTTTGTATGTAGAGATGAAGGATATGGCGGCTGCTGAGGAAGCTCGGGATTTGTACCTCAAGGCGATGCAGGTCGCGGAGGATAAGTACGAAGTCTTCTGGAAGCTTTCCAGGATGCTGTACTACGTTGGCTCTTATACAGAGAAAAAAAAGGATAAAAAGACAATCTTTTCCCAGGGGATTTATTATGCGAAGAGGGCTGTGGATCTGGAGCCGGAAAAACCAGGCGGATACTACTGGCTCGGGGTCAATTACGGTGTCTACGGAGAGGCAAGAGGGGTCTTGAAAAGCCTTTTCTTGGTCGATGACATCAAAGAAGCGATGAACAAGGTCATCGAGCTGGATCGGTCTTATGAGGAAGGAGGACCGGACAGGGTTCTCGGCCGGCTTTTTTTCAAGGTGCCGGGAATTGCCGGAGGCAGTAAGAAAAAGTCTCTTGAACATTTTCTCAAGTCATTAGAATATGGGCCGAATGATCCTTTGACAAGATATTATCTTGCCGATACTTACCTTTCTCTCAAGGAAGTTGAAAAGTCGAGACAGGAGTTGGATTTCGTTATGAACATGGAACCAGATGACCGCTGGATTTCCGGAGTCAATAGCACCAAAAAAGATGCGGCAGAGATGCTCAAGAAGAAGCAATTTAGAAAGTAGATTAAGCGAGTAGAGAAAAAATAAAATCAGGGTCAGGCCTTATCCAAGGGATGAGTGAGATCTTGTTGTTAGACAAGCTTCTTGCCTGACTGACAAGGCCTAATCCCGATTTTATGATCCCGATTTTACTTTTCTGTTATTCAGAGAAGACCTGAGCGGAAAATATTTCGATTTGAACTCCTTTTCCTTTTTTCCATTCGTCTTCTTCCAACCCTGCCTTTAAACAGCCGTGAGAGAGATAAGTCTCTAAGTCCCAATCGGACTCAACAGGGACCTGAGGAAGAAGGAGACCCTTGCATGATCCTTTTGAAATGATGATCCCGTGCTTTCCCACTTCGATCTCTTTGATATCCTTGACTGACACAGGGAGAGTGAGAACGGATATTTCGATCTTTGTCTCGGACAATTCTTCAAGATTCAAAGGCTGAAAACGGTAATCCTGAGTGGCTGCGGAGACAGCCACCTCTCTAATGGTCTCCCATAAAGGTTTATACGGCAGAGGGAATCCGATGCAGCCACGGAGTTGATTGTTGACTTTGAGAGTCACGAAGGCTCCCCTTTGTTCAATGAGTTTTGGGTCCTTAATTTTTTTCTTGAGTGACTTTCCTGAAGTTAAATTGTGCTGGATGGCTTCCCGAGCTAATTCGAGGAGAAATATTTTCTGGTCCTCATTCAGGAAATTCGCCATCATCTTCTCTTCTGTTTTGAAATACTCAGCTTGACCGGGAGGAGAACAAATTTTTTTTCATGATCGATGACAAAGGATTTAATTATCATCTTTTTGTGCGGGTTGAGACTGATCTCCAAAAAGAGTTTCCCAAAAGCAAAGGGTGCCAATATTTTTTTTGTCTTTTTCTCATCGATCGTGTAGGAGTAAAATCCAATGAGCTTCCCATCAAAGAGCTTGTCCATTTCATGGTATTTCTTTAGTGAGGGAAAAAAGCCTTTCATTGAGGAAGAAATTCTCTCCACAAAAAATCTGTGGCCTCTTTTGTGGCCGATGAGAAATCCGTCAGGAATAGAGCTTGGATGCATGAGGCTTAAAACTGTGAGGGATTGGTGAGCCTCCCCTGATAAGTACGCATCCATCGAAGGAAATTATAGCAGATGTTGATGCGTAATAAAATGGCTCTATATTAATCCAAGTAAAGGAGCGATGAACCGGATGCCAATCCAGATGATTATGATTCCGGCGATATTCAGCCAGAATCCGAATTTCATCATCTGAGTAAGGCGGATCATTCCCGAGCCATAGACTATGGCGTTAGGGGGAGTGGCTACAGGGAGCATGAATGCAAAACTACAGCCAATCGCACTCCCCAGAACTGGAGGAAGAGGATTGATCGAGGCTTCAAGAGATATGGCAATAATTATGGGAATGATCATTGTGGCCGAGGCTGTGTTCGATGTTAGCTCAGTTAAATAAACGCTGAGGACAATAGACAGAAGTGTGATGAGAGAGAGTGTGGCGGAGCTCCCTCCGGAGGAGATAAAGAATTTACCGATGGCATCAGCCAAGCCAGTCTCGAACATCTGAAATCCCAATGACAATCCTCCTCCAAAAAGGAGGAGCGTTCCCCAGTCGATTTTTACGGCCTCCTTGAAGGTCAACGTGAATCGTCCTCTTTGGAGATTGACAGGAAGGATAAACAATAACCCTGCTCCGATTATGGCTGCAGCGGATTCAGGAAAATGTCTCTGGAGCCAGAGAAAAAAAGGCGCTTCTCTTCCCATGATGAGAGATATGAGTCCGGGAAAGACCCATAGGAAAACTGTCACAGAAAAAGCGGCCAGCACGTTGATCTGTGCTCGTGTGAATCCCTTTGGAGTTTTTGTTTTCCCGGGAAGGGCAAGGTTGGTGACCTCCTTGTTTTTTTTTTCGGATTTGAGAGAAAACCTCATAAAGTAGTACAAAACAAAGAACATAGGAATAAGTATCAAAAAGCTGATAACCATCCACTGGAAAAAGGTGACTCTGTATGAAGTTAATTTTTCTAGCATACCGATGGCAATGAGATTCGGAGGACTGCCGACAGGCGTGCCCACGCCGCCTATAGATGCAGAGTAGGCGATGATTAACAGCAGGATCACGCTGAATGAGGAGGACGCGTTTTTATCTGTTTGAGATTGGAATGTGCCCAGGATTCCCAGGGCAATCGGGAACATCATCGCTGTTGTGGCCGTGTTGCTGATCCACATGGAAAGAAAGAGAGTCGTCAGTCCTGTGGCAAAAAGGATTCTGGTCTTGTTGCCAGCGATAGATTTCAGGGAAAGGATTGAGAAAGCTAATTTTTTGTCAAGAGCGTGAACACTCATTGCTCTGGCCAGTATAAAACTTCCTAAAAAGAGCATGATTATCGGGTTGGCAAATGGTGCAAATGCTTCTCTGACTGGAGTGATTTGGAAGACCGTTAAGAACACAGGGATGAGGAGAGCTGTTACTGGAATAGGGATACACTCTGTTACCCACCAGACGACAACCAAAAGAAAGACTGCCAGCAGTCGGCTGGCCTTGAGGTTTTGAGGAAGAAGAGGAAAAAAATAAGCGAGAAGGAAAAGAGCCGGGCCAAGAAGAAAACCTGTTTTTTTTCTATTCTCCATATTTCAGGTCTGTGCAGGTATCAAAGTTTATTTGTTTAGATAGAACGCGCAAATTTCCTGCGTTTGAATAAGATTTGATCCTGTTTTATTAACGAGTCGGATATTTTTGGTTCTCAGTCTTAGGGCTTGAGGATGAAAAGGTCCTTCCATTATTCGGGAGGGATTATATTTTTTTTCAAGGGAAAAGACAAGAAAAACTCAAAGAAGCAAAAAGGGGCCAGGCCCCTTTTTAGGGACTGTTTCTCTTTTTCTCTAATATTAAGGACTGAAACGGACAGTCCTTAAAGAAAAAGGGGCCTGGCCCCTTTTTGCTTCTTTCGTTTCTTGACTCCACTCCAAGATAGAATTATTATGAGAAAAGAATGAAATACGAATCAATCATCGTAGGGCCATTGGAGACGAATTGTTATTTTATCTTCTGCCCAGAGACCATGGACTGTGCAATCGTCGACCCAGGAGCAGAAGCCAACAGTATCATTCGAATGATTTCAGAAAAGAATTTCAAGCCCACGCTTTTACTCAATACACACGGTCACATCGACCATATTGGAGCCAACAGAGATATTAAAGAGAAGTTTGACATTCCTCTCTATATTCATTCTGCGGATAGTCCAATGCTGGAAAGTGTTCTCCAAACTGAAATGGGATTATTCCTTGGTGCAACGGATTCACCTCCCGCCGATCATTTTTTCAAGGATGGAGAAAAGATAAAAATTGGAAAATCTGTGTTGAAAGTGATCCACACACCTGGCCATTCTCAAGGGAGTGTGAGCTTTCTTGGCGACGGTTTCCTCCTTTCCGGAGATACGCTCTTTTGTGGGGGAGTAGGCCGGACCGACCTTCCAGGAGGATCGTGGCCGGAGATGGTGAGTTCCATAAAAGATAAAATTCTCACTCTACCGGATGAGATGATCGTTCTCCCCGGGCATGGCCCTCACACGACAGTCGGGCAAGAAAAAAACTCAAATCCTTTTATCACATGAAAAGTTCTTCCCTTAAGTTTGAGGAAGTTCTTCAAGTTTTTCTTGATTTTCTTTCTGTAGAAAAGGGGCTTTCTTCGAATACAATCCTTTCTTATTCGCGGGATATTCAGAAGCTTTATCAATTCTTTCAGAAGGAAAAACTCTCCTGGTTGAAAGCCGGAGAGGAAGACCTGGTGCGTTTTATCCATCACCAGAGCCGTGCTGGCCTTTCCCCCCGGTCCATGGCCAGAGTGATTTCCTCCATGAAATCTTTTTACAGGTTCCTTGTTCTGGATGGAATCCTCAAGAAAAATCCGGCGGTGAATCTTTCTTCGCCAAAGACCTGGTTCGCTCTGCCCAAGTTTTTAACTGTTAAAAAAGTGGAAATACTTCTCAAGCAGCCCGATGAGGAGAGCATTCATGGAATAAGAGACAAGGCTATGCTGGAGCTCCTGTATGCCACAGGCTTGAGAGCATCAGAGCTTATTTTGTTAAAGACTAACGACCTAAACCTGGAGGATGGATTCCTCCTCTGCCTGGGAAAGGGAGGGAAGGAAAGGCTTGTTCCGGTAGGAGGATCGGCTGTGAAGGCTATTCGTCAGTATCTGGATGATGCTCGTCCAAAGCTTTTAAAGCGATCCAGCGAATTCCTTTTCTTGACCCAGAGGGGGGAAGTTTTCACAAGGCAGGGATTCTGGAAACTTTTGAAAGGCTATGTTCAAAAAGCAGGATTGGACTCGAAAATCAGCCCCCACATCCTGCGTCATTCATTCGCAACACATCTTCTGGAAAGAGGAGCTGATTTGAGGTCTGTGCAGTTAATGCTCGGGCACAGTCAAATCACCACAACCCAGGTGTACACTCATGTCAGCAGAAAACGGCTCCGTCGGGTCTATGATAAGTTTCACCCCAGAGCCCAGTAATATGGCCCTATTCTTCTCGGATTTCTTCCAGAGTATCAACAGCTTTTCTCAGATGGGGAATGATGATGGAGCCACCAACAACGAGTGCAACGTTAAAGGCTTCATAGAGCTGCTCGTTTGTGTGTCCGACTTCAACGCACCTGAGAAGATGATAAGTGACACAATCATTACACCTCAGGACAAATGAAGCGACTAGGCCCAGGAGTTCCTTCGTTTCCGTGGATAATGCTCCCTCTTTATACGCATTTTTATCAAGAGCGAAGAAGCGTTGGATTTCTTTGTTTCCGCTGTCAAGGATTGTTTCATTCATTCTCTCGCGATATTCTTGGAACTGTTTGAGTTTCTCACGCATTTCTTTTTCCTCCTCAGAGTTTGCATATACCGTAAAATGATTTTGATGTCCAGCGCTCCGGAAAAATTTAGCCTGGATTGTGTTCCTCCAATATGCGAAAAAATTCGACAGAGGTCTTGATTTGGTCCCTCAGCTCTGTTAAGCTGACTAATGAGTTTAGTGTTTAAACTCTTTAGTTTGATAATAAAACTGAAAGGTATAAAACATGAAAAAAAGAGACCTTAGAAAAGAGAGAGAGCAGCTCAGGAGAGATGAGAACAAAAGGTTTATTCTGAGGGCTGCTGAGAAAATTTTTGCACAGAAAGGATTCAGCTTGGCTACTATGGATGAAATCGCTGAGGAGGCTCAGTTTTCAAAGGCCACGATTTATCAGTATTTCAAGAGCAAAAGAGAGATCTTTTTCGAGATCATCTATAAATTTTTTGAAGAAGTTCACCAGAAAATAAAGAATGTCCAGCTCAAAAAGACGAGTGCGGAAGAAAAGCTGAGAGAGCTAATTTTTTATATTGGTTCTTATTATCACAAAAAGAAAAATATTGCGCGCATAATCATAATGGAAAAGTCTTTGATGAAAAAACTTCTCCATGTCAATTCAAAAGAGCAGACTGCGACTTCATCTCCACATCCTCCGATTCCTGACTTCTTCATGGTCAAATTGAATGATATTTTTCAGGTCATGTGCGAGATTATCGAGGAAGGTGTGAAAACAGGAGAATTCCGAAAGGTGGATGTGTTGGATGCGAGCTCCATCTTAGGGGCCATGATCCGAGGATTCTATTTTAGAGGTCCTCTCCGGAATAAAGAATACAGCATTGAGGAAAGTACTGATCTGCTACACAGTTTTTTCCTTAATGGGATAAAAAAAGTCAGACATGCATAAAAGGAGGGTCAGTATGAAGAAACTAAGCACTGCTTTCATGGTTTTCCTGCTGATGCTGTGTGCAGTAAACACGTCTTTTCCACAGGAAAAGATGACTTTAACCCTCGAAGAGAGTATTCGTTTGGCTCTTTCCCAGAATCCTTATCATTTGGCGGCTGGAGAAAGAGTAGAAACATCCAAGGCTCAAGTGAGGGAAGCCGCAGCCAATTTCTTCCCTACTCTGAATGCTCAAGGGCTTCATACTCTTTCAGAGAAAGTCTTTGAACTGGAATTCCCGAACCCGATCACTGGTCAGCCAGAGAGAGTATCCATGGATTTTACCAGGGATAACCAATTTGCCTTATCTCTATTCCTGCCTCTTTTCACCAGTGGGCGTTTGACCTCCGGGTTTAAACAGGCGAAATACAATCTTCAATCGAATGAAGAGGCGGCGAGACAATCGGAACACATAACCATTTTCAACGCGAAATCAGCTTTCTTCGGTTATTTGTTGGCGAGAGATTTTGTCAAGGTGGCTGAAGAGTCTGTTGAGTTAGCTGAGAAGCTTTTTAAAAATATCGAAAGCCTTTACAAAGTTGGAATGTCATCGAAGTTTGATCTTCTGAGGTCTGAAGTGAGAGTTGCCAACCTCAAGCCGCAGTTGATCAGAGCCAGGAATAACCTGAAAATAGCAGAATTGAACCTGAAAACGCTTCTGGGTTTGGACCTTTCTCTACCCGTTGAGATCGAAGGAGAGTTGACCTATGAACCTTTTGAGCCTGAATTGGAAACATGTATTGCTGAGGCTCTTTCAAACAGGCCTGAACTCAGTCAGTTGATGTACCAGAGAAAAATGGCAGGAGAGATGCTGAAACTGGCGCGAGCCTCAAACCTCCCTTCGCTGGCCATATCTGGAACCTATAATTTCTGGGCGCACCAATTCAACTTCAATAAAGATACCTGGCAGAATTTTTATACAGTGAACCTTGTCTTAACATTACCCATATTTAACGGTTTCACCACATCGGCCAGAGTGGCTCAATCCAAAGCCATGATCAGAGAACTCGAATTTACGAATATGGGATTTGAGGATAGGGTGCAGTTCGAAGTCAGGCAGGCTTTGTTGAGAATAGGCGAAGCCAAGGAATCGCTTCTCTCTCAAGAAAAAAATGTCGAGCAGGCTGAAGAGAGCGTGAGGATTGCAGAGCTCAATTTTGCGGAAGGGATGATCACGACTCTTGATGTCGGGACTGCACAGGCCGCTTTAACTCAGGCAAAGAGCAATTATTCACAAGCCATGTATGATTATGTCCTCTCCCTGGCCCAACTGGATAAAGCCATGGGAGTGGGGCGGAAGAATTGAATCTTGGAAAGGAGAAAACATGAGATTTGCGAGAGAAAACCGGAGGAAAAAAATGAGACAAATAAAACTGAAGAGTACTTTATTTGTTCTACTCCTTTGTCTTTCCTTATTAACCTGTCAGCAGCAGAAGAGTGAGGAAGGAGCACAAGAAGAAGGTCTCGTTGCAGCTCCAGTTAAAGTGTTCAAAGTCCAGAGGCAAATGATTTCAGAAAGACTTTTTTATACAGGAGTGATCGAGGCGTGGAAAAAAATAAACATCACTCCTGATATCGGAGGGAAAATCGCAATTATACACGTGGAAGAGGGAGACTTCATCCAGGAAGGGCAGCTTTTGGCTGAGATGGACACGCGGGCCATTCGGCTTCAATTGGAGCAGGCTGAGGCTGCATTAGCCGTGGCCGAAGCGAATCAGAATGACGCTCAGAAGAATATAGAGAGGATGGAGCGATTAAGAAAAGAAGATGCCGCTTCCGAACAGCAGTATGATCAGGTCAAGCTGGCTTTTGAGGCGGCAGAAGCCCAGCTCAAACAGGCCAAGGCCGTTGTGAATTTGGCCCGTTACAACCTGGATGTTTCGCTCATGAAGGCTCCTTTCAGGGGAGTCGTTGCCTCGAAGAACGCAGAGGTCGGTGATGTGATCAATCCCATGATGGGAGGATTTTCTTCGACCAGTGGGATTCTGACTTTGATGGATTTTTCTCGAGTAAAAATAGAGATCGATGTCTCTCATCAGGATATTGTCCGGATCAAAAAAGGACAGGCCGCACAGCTTAGAGTCACAGCACTCCCAGACAGAATTTTTCAGGGTCGTGTTTCCATCGTGAACATTACAGCCAACCCTCTGACTAAAAAATTCAAAGTTGAAGCGATTATCGACAATCCCGGTTTTGTATTGAGACCAAACACGTTCGGTGAAGTCAGTCTTGAAGTAAGCACTCATGAGAATGCCCTGGTTATCCCTCAAAAGGCAGTACTGGAGAATAAGTATGTTTTCCGGATCAAAGACAGTAACCGGGTGGAGAGAGTCGATCTCACGTTCGGAATTCAAAATTCGAACCGGATCGAAGTTGTCGGCGGGCTCAAGGAAGGGGATAGGGTTGTTGTGGAAGGAAACTTCGGTCTTGAGGATAACACTGTGGTAGAGATCAGAGGGATTGTTCAATGAAAATACCAGAGATTTCTGTAGACCGAAGAGTCACCACGGCCATGATGGCCATGATCCTGGTCGTTCTGGGATTCATAGCGTTCACACGCCTTGGTCTGGATTTTTTCCCGGACATCGAGTTTCCAACGGTTTCTGTTGTCACAACTTACAGCGGGGCGTCTTCAGAAGACCTAGAGAACACGATCACCAGGCCTCTGGAGCAGATCATCAACACCATCGGTCGTGTTAAAGAAGTTGACTCGATGACGACCGAGGGAGCTTCGGTGATCATGGTCGAATTCGAATGGGGGACCAACCTTGATTTCGCTGCCCAGGACATCAGAGACCAGATCGGACTCTACCGGAATTTTATTCCTGAAGAGGCAAGCGATCCTTTAGTGGTGAAGTTCAACCTTGGCCAAATGCCCATCATCTTTGGAGGCATTATAGCGGACAGGCCCACGCTCGAGCTCAAGGAGTTGATAGAAGATGAGGTTGCGCCAAGACTGGAAAGGATCGATGGGGTTGCCGCGGTACAAGTGTTTTCGATGGATACAAGAGAGATTCTGGTTGATATAGATAAACCGGCGTTGGAATCCCTCGGTATCTCTCTGGACCAGATTCTGATGGCTCTCAGGATGGAGAATTTGAATCTTCCTGCCGGTCGCGTAGTGGAGAGACATTCCGAATATTTGCTGCGGACCCTTGGAGAATTTCAATCACTGGATGACATTCGAAAAACCATTGTGGGTTCCACGCAAACCGGCCAACCTGTTTACCTGGATGATATTGCGGATGTCAGGGACACCATTAAAGAGTCTCTGTTGATCAATCGAGTTCAGGGTGAGAAAGGAGTTTTTTATTTTATCAGCAAGCGTTCAGGAGCCAATACTGTTATCACGGCTCAGGCCGTTAACAGGGAGCTTGAGAGAATAAAAATGACTCTTCCTCCTGATGTGGAGTTTCATCCTTTTATGGACCAGGCGGAGATGATTCAACGAGTCATCCGGCGGACTGGAAACAATGCGTTGGTCGGGGGGATTCTTGCAATATTCTTCATCTTTGTCTTCCTCCGCAACTGGCGCCCTACGGTCACCATCACCCTGGCTATTCCCCTATCCGTCATCACGACGTTCATTGCATTTTATCTTGCCGGTTACACCATCAACCTGCTGACCCTTGGAGGTCTTGCACTGGGCATCGGGATGCTGGTCGATAACGCTGTCGTCGTTATCGAAAACATCTTTCGCCATATGGAAGAAGGAAAAAAGAGAGAAGAAGCGGCAAAGAGAGGGGCCTCTGAAGTGGGAATGGCCATCACTGCTTCGACATTGACCACAATCGCTGTGTTTTTTCCGATGGTGTTTGCTCAGGGAATCACAGGAAAATTGACACGGGGCTTGGCTCTGGCCATCGCTTTTTCTCTGCTCGCCTCGCTTTTTGTGGCACTCACGGTCGTTCCTATGGTCGCTTCAATCCTGTTTAAAGCCGATGATAGACAGAGTCCAGAGACGAAAAATAGACGAAAGAATCAGTTTGAAAAAGTCAGGAGTTTCTACAGAAAACTCCTCCACCGGGCACTCCGGAGAAGAGGTTTGGTTCTTGGAGGAACATTCGGTGTGCTTGTCCTTTCTTTCCTCATCGTTCCCTTCCTGGGAACAGAATTCATGCCTGCCATGGATCGAGAAATGATCATGCTTCAGGTCAAGATGCCTGTCGGAACATCCCTGGAGGAAACCAACCGTGTCGTGACTTTGGTCGAAAAACTCATGACTGAGCAGCCAGAAGTGGTAAGTGTCTCGATTCAAGTGGGCTCTCAAGCAGAGGAAAATCCAGCAGATATGGCAGGAGGGATGTCCACCACAGGCTCTCATGAAGGAATGCTCTGGGTCGGACTGACTCCAAAGAGGGAAAGAGACCTTTCCGATATTGAAGTCATGGAAAAAATTCGGCAAAGACTTCCCAAGCTCAAAGGTGTCAAGTTTGAATCCATTGATATCGGTCAGGCGATGATGGGAGGAGTTTCAGCCGCTGTCGAAATAAAAATCTTTGGAAAAGACCTGAATATGCTCAAAGAAATTGGAGATAACATAGTGGAGCGGATTCAGGATGTCCAAGGTTTGAGAGATGTCACTCATTCACTCGCTGAAGGAAAGCCCGAGTACCACATCTCCATTGACCGAGAAAAAGCCTCCCGGATGGGATTGATGGTGAGCCAGGTTGGCAATGCGATTCAGACAGCATCGTTAGGGAAGGTGGCCACACGTTACAGAGAAGGGAACGAGGAAATTGATATCCGCGTCCGGTTTAATAAAAGATTCAGAGACAGCGTTGAGGACATCAGGAATATTCCCATAAGGACTCCCTTGAACATCACAGTTAACTTAGGACAGGTTGCGACGATCTCAAAGGGAGAGGGCCCCATTCGGATCAACAGGGAGAATCAGGCGAGAGTGATAACTGTCACTGGAAATATCACCGGAAGAGATTTAGGAAGTGTTGTTAGGGACATTAAAGGAAGAATAGGAGATGTCGAGAGAGGATTGCCTCCTGGATATTTCACAGAATTTGGTGGTCAGTTTGAGCAGATGCAGGAAGCTTTTGTGATCATGGCCGGTGCCTTTGCTCTGGCCATCCTTTTAGTCTACATGATTATGGCTTCCCAGTTTGAATCCTTCCGCCATCCCTTTGTGATCATGTTTACGATTCCTCTGGCTATTATCGGGGTGATCCTGGCTCTGCTGATTTCAGGAAGACCAGTCAGCCTGCCGGTGATGATCGGATTTATCATATTGGGGGGAATCGCAGTCAACAACGGGATTGTGATGATAGACTACATCAACCAGTTGAAGCGGAAGGGAATCGAGAAGAAAGAGGCTATCCTCCAAGCCTGCGCTGTCCGGCTGCGGCCAGTCTTGATCACTGCCTTCACCACGATCTTAGGGATGATGCCCATGGCTTTGAGTGCTTCCGAAGGTGCGGAGATGCGGGCACCTATGGCTATCACAGTCGTGGGCGGCTTGGTGGCGACGACGTTTCTGACGCTCTTCATCATCCCAGTCATCTACAGTCTGTTCGAACGTGTGAAATTTAGAGAAAAGTCAGTTTGAGTCCAGAATTCCAAGACGCCTGGAGTGCTGTTTTTACGGTTTGCTGACTTTTATTGTATGTATTCTGGTTTTCTGATTTAAATTTTGTACCTCAGGAACGCTCCGATTTTTCCGAATCTGTTCAATTTTGTTGGTGGTGTAATGTGCGTGACATGGCAGTTTTTATCCATGGCTGCCTCCACGGCCTCGTCGATGATATCCAGCATTTTATCAGTTCTTCTCT
>DAOVAM010000052.1 GCA_030671065.1 Candidatus Aminicenantota bacterium | reverse complement strand
GATCACTGGCTTGATGAGAGGGTGAACCGGAGCCTTATCGATTCTGTCCTCGAAGAAGTAGAGAGTTTTGATGAAAAGAATCGCCACCAGTCCGCTCACAAGCCCAAGAAGGATATAGGGACCGATTTCCCAGACACTGATGAGGGTGTATTTAGGTACTGTGAAGGCTGAGAAGTCTCCAATAATCAGCCTCGAAGTCAGTGTCGAGATAACTGAAGCGACAATGATCGGGCTGAAAGAGAAGATGCCGAATTCTCCGAGTAGGACTTCCACAGCAAATAGAGCTCCTGCGATCGGGGCATTAAAAGTACCGCCGATTCCTGCAGCTGCTCCTGCGGCGACAAGCGTTCGCATGCCTCTCTCTTTGATTCGGAATAACTTGCCTACAGAGGAGGCTAAGCTGGAGCTGATCTGGACGATCGGACCTTCCCGTCCTACTGAGCCACCTGAACCAATGCAGATGGATGAAGCTAGAGCTTTTATAGCGACCACTCGGCTCCTCATCCGTCCTCCCCGGAAGATCAAGGATTCCATGATCTCAGGAACACCATGGCCTTTGGCTTCTCTGGCTCCGTAATAAATAATGGGACTGATGATCAGTCCGCCGAGAGTGGGAATGAGAAGGGTAAAATACCAAGGCTGGGAAGTGACAGCGGAGATGATATCTGATGCTCTCCAGAATTGATTCTGAAAAAATTGGATCATGACTTTAAAACCAACAGAGGCGAAACCAGCGAGCAAACCGATAAGGACAGCTAAAAGTGTCAGGCGAATGTGTTCGGTGAATTCATTTCTTTTAAAGTCGATTTTCATCTTTCTTTACACACGCTTTCATGAGTGATGTTTTCTTTGCCGGGAGGAAAGTCAGTGTGTGTTCAACTTTTTCGTTCAGAATAGATTGAGCTGGCCCTGAGTCTCCTCTTCATGGCCGCTCTCTTCGAAAAGGCTGATCTGACCGAAACATCCATCATGTCCGGGAACGATTTTAACGTCTCCTTTTCTCATCCTCTCCACGCCCAAGCCGACTCTCTCCGGAGTGAGTCTCATTAGCTCCGTGAAATCCACTTCGGTCAGGATTTTCTGTTCGTTCTCGAATTCTTGGATAAACCGAAAATAGAGATCCCAGACGCTTTTGCATCCGGATGTTTTTTCGAGAGCCTGGGCAACGATCTCGTTCAACGGGATGAGATTTTTATACGGAACTCTAAGGGATGAGGACTCTTCTTGCTCCCGATCCGCGAGTTCTTCCACTCTGTGCATGACCCCGATGGTGAGTTTTTTTCCGCATTCTGGACAGATGTTATTGTGCTGTATGCTTTCCCTGGGTGAGAAGAGAATTCCACATTTCCGGTGTCCATCATAGTGATATTTTCCTTCTTCTGGAAAAAACTCGACGGTGTACAGGAATTTATCCGGATTTTTGGATCTTATGGCATCGACAAGCCCAGTGTAACTGAAATCTGTATCAAAGACATTGGCTTCCCTCCCGATCTTGGAGGGGGAATGAGCGTCAGAATTGGAGACCAGGCTGTATTTGTCATGAGCAGAGAGCTTCCAGTTCATCGGGGGATCAGAGGAGAGGCCTGTTTCTAATGCAAAGATAAAAGGAGTCATTTCTTCGAAACACTCCTCGATCGTGTCAAAACCAGAATTTGCTCCGAAGAGGGAAAACCAGGGAGTCCAGATGTGGGAAGGGATGACAACACATTGAGGACAGTGATCAGCGACAATTTTAACAAATGCTTTGGCGTCCATTCCCAGGATCGGACGGCCATCTGACCGCAGGTTTCCAAGGCCGGAGAGCTTCTGGTTGATTTTATCCACGGATTCAAAATCGGGGGAAAGAATCAGAAGATGGATTTTTCTCACTTTTCCGTTTTTTGAATAGATAAAACTGATCTCTGTGGAAAGGATAAAGGAAATGTCTTTAGGGGATAGGGAGAAAGATTTTAGGTATTCATCCTCAGAGGGGATGATGTTCTTCAAACAGAAGAACCCGTTTCCTGTGGGCTCCAGTTTTTGTTTCAGAAGAAAGAGCCATTCCGGATGAGTGAAGTCTCCAGTGGCGAGAAGCTGAATGCCCTTTATCTTTGCCCAGCAGGCGAGAGTATCGAGCACCATAAAACGAGACGTGGCTCTGGAAAACTTGGAGTGGATGTGAAGGTCCGCGACGTATTTCATCGTGGCTAGAATGAAGTTTAATAAATAAAGGAGGACATTTCAAGAAAAAGAAAAAATAAGCAGACATTTCCATGATGTCAAAAAACTTTAAGTTAAGTTTTTGGGAATGGCTTTGCTCCCGTTCAGATTTATTAACGCAATTCTCCGTTCGGCCTTCTCGATTGCTGCCGGGAGGAGCTTTTTTTTTCCTTTTTGAAGTGGTAGAATCAAATTGGGTGTGTCCCTGCAGAAAAAGAGGAAAAATCCCAACTTAGAGAATGGGAAAAGGATAGACATGCCCTGGGAATTCATATGTTGGCATAAAAATTGCATAGAAATTACAACGTGGGCTTAAGATGAAAAATGAGTTAATGAGTTCTTTGGTTTTTATTCGCATTTATCTGAACAGAAGAATTGGAGGAAATCAATTGAAGACGAAAGACAAAAGTACCAACTTTTTTGTTTTATCTTTCCTTGTTCTCCTTATTTTAGGATTAGTGAGTTGTGGTGGTTCTGGGCAAAAAATAGTTCTTGATCCTGAAAGCCGGGATTTTTACCAGTATGCTCAGCTCATCATGACAAAAGTAGAAAAAAGTATCTTCAACCATCTCCCAGACAAAGAGGCAAGAGAGGAATTCATCGAGGATTTCTGGGCGAAGAGGGACCCGGATCCTGGCACGGAAGAGAATGAGTTCAAAGATGAGTTTTCCAGGCGGATCGAATACGCCAATAATCGTTTTAAGGAAGGATTCCCGGGATGGAAGACGGATAGGGGAAGGATTTATATTTATTTAGGTCCACCCGATAAATTCGAAGAATATTTTACCCACAATAAGTATGACTCCAAAGGAGATAAAGTCAGAGGCTCAGTACTTATATGGGTTTATTATCGGTACGATCTTGTAATAGAGTTTTTAGACATAGATGGAGACGGGAGATTTACCTTTGATCCCATGTATGGGCTGATGGGGAGCCTTAATGAAGCGGTCGAAATGGCCAAGTTAGGGTTTTCTTTCCAAGACGGGAGTATGAGTCTGAAGTTCTTGGATTTTGACGTCAAATACGATGCCGAGAAGAAAGAGATTGTGGTATTTTTCCCTGTCAAAGGTATAAATTTTTTAGAAGAAGAAGGATTACTCAAAGCAGACTTTGAATTTGAATTCCATGTTTATGAAAAGGAAGGCGTGTGGAGGGATAAGTTCAGGGAATCCAAAGCTTTTGCTAAGCCAGAGGATGAGGTTCTCGAGATGGAGAAAATAATTTTCACCTTCTCTTACGACATAAAACCTGGTAAATATTATTTCGATGTTGTCGTTACCGGTGAAGAAAGCATAGACAAGACAAGAAAAATCTTTGAAATAAAGTTTTAGATTTTCGAAAACGATAAATTCGTCATTGCGGTCTGCCGGAGAGATTGAAATAAGATAATGGAATCGGAGTTATAATTACTGGAGAAGGTAAAAACGATGAAATCTAGAGTAGTCATTTCAATTACTTTTTTCCTTCTTTTAACTTCTTTTCTTTTTCCGCAGAAGAAAATGAGGGTTAAAGACCTTCATGAGAAATACAGGGATTTTCTGAAGCTGACCACCTATATCATGCATAATAAGGAAAAAGATGCCTTCCTGGAGTTGGTCAACGATCGAGAGAGAGAGGTTTTTATCGAGATGTTCTGGAGGATGAGAGATCCGACGTCCGGGACAGCAGAAAATGAATACAAAGATGAGCATATCAAACGTTTTATGTATGCCGACAAGCGATTCAGGCGGGGTTCGCCACGTGAAGGATGGATGACTGACCAGGGGAGGTTCTACATCATTCTCGGCCCTCCGGTAAGCATAGATAGATACCCCAGTTCCTTCGGACTTTATCCTTGCGAAGTCTGGTCGTATTATGGAGATAGGGAAAAAGGGCTTCCTCCCCATTTTGTTCTTGTTTTTTTTCAGAGAAGCGGCGCCGGAGAGTATAAGCTGTATGATCCTGTTTCCGATGGACCTGCATCCCTTCTGATTAAGGGCAGGGATTATGCTATCGAAGATTATAGAGCCTTGTATGAGAGGATCTTGGAGCTTGCTCCAGCTTTAGCCACAGTATCCTTATCCTCGATACCCGGTGAGATTCCTTATGGTTACCGTCCATCTCCATTGAATACTATCCTTATTGCGAACATAGTCGAATCGCCGAAAAAGGATATCAATCCCAGTTACGCCACACATTTTTTAAGTTTAAGAGGGGTAGTCAGTACCGAGCACATGACGAATATTGTTGAAAGTGAAACGATCACAGCCTTGATCCCGGACCCTATAGTCGGGATCAACTTTTTTCATTTTTCCTTAATGCCGAAAACCATCTCTATCGATTATTATGAACAAAATGACCAGTATTTCTGCAATTTCACTCTCAATGTGAGTTTAAGTATAGAGGATGATATTATTTTCCAGTACACAAAGGAATTCCCTCTTTATTTTGCCCCAGGAGACCTTGAAAGGATTAGAGCTAACGGGATTTCTATCGAGGATTCCTTTCCAGTTGTGGAAGGAAAATATAAATTGACCATTCTCCTTCAAAATTCTATCGGCAAAGAATTTTCCATTTTCGAGAGGGAGATTTCTGTTTTAGAAGACTCGGGAAGTCCACAGATTGTCGGTCCTTTTTTGGGGTATGGATTCCAGGATTACCAGAGCAACATGCACATTCCCTTCAAGATTGCGAGTAAGAAATTGATTGTCGACCCAAAGAACATATTTTCTTCGAGTGATGATGTTTCTTTCATGTTTAATATTGTGAATGTTCCCCAAAGCTTATGGAATGAGGGGCAAATCAGAGTATTGATAAACGGACTTAAGAAGAAAGATCCTGTGCAAAAATCTCTAACTCTGAGATTAAAGGATTATCCTTACAATGAAATAATGAATATTCCTCAGTCCATCCCGGCCAAAGAATTTTCTCCAGATTACTATGAAATGAGAGTGCTATTGATCTGGAAGAACGAGGAGGCAATCGACGAAAAGAAAAAAGAATTCATCATTTCTCCAGAAGAGATTATTTCTCATCCCATAACCAGAACAAAAATTTTTCCACTTTCCGACAATTTTTTGTTTTTCTACATGCGGGCCCATCAGTATAAGAAATTAAAAGATTTTGAGAGGGCTGAGGCTGCTTACGAGAAAGCTTATGGTTTAAAACCCGATTACAAAAAAGGACTGATCGAATATGCCAATTTTCTGTATAGAGTGAAGAAGTTTGATAAGAGTATAGATTTGGTCGAGAGCATAAAAGATGATGACAAACTGAGGTTTGATTATTATCTGATAAAGGGAAGAGCCTTAATGGGAATGGAGAAGTTTGAGGAAGCCATTGATAATTTAATAAAGGGGAACAAGATCTACAACAGTGATACGGGGCTTTTGAACTCTCTCGGTTTCTGTTATTACAGAACGGGACAGAAAGAGAGAGCTTTGGAAGTCCTCAGAGCTTCTATAAACCTGAATTCTACCCAGGAAGACGTAAAAAGATTGATCGAGGAAATCAAGAAAAGCGACAATTAGGAAATTTGGGGAAAACCACACAAGGCCTGACGCCGAATAATGTCAAATGTAAAGATGCTACCCACCCCTATTGCCGCTGTCTCCGGTACTTTCTGACCGCCCTCTGATGTTCATCAAAGGTGCGGCTGAAGACGTGGCTTCCGTCATTCCTGGAAACGAAATAAAGGTATTTTTCTCCTGAAGGATACAGAGCGGCTTCAAGAGCAGCTCGTCCCGGATTGCAGATGGGTCCAGGGGGCAGGCCTCGCCTGAGGTAAGTGTTGTAGGGAGAATCGAGTTTCAAGTGTTTTCTCAACAGGCGTCCTTCATAGGTTCCTTGCTCTTTCATGGCGTAAATGATGGTTGGGTCGCAATCGAGTTTCATCTTTATTCTCAGACGTGTGTGGAATACAGCTGAGACCAGCTTTCTCTCCTCAGGGATAGAGGTTTCTTTTTCAATCAGCGAGGCCAAGGTCACGACTTTTCTTGGAGTCATGTTTATCTCGATTGCTCTTTTTCGCCATTCCTCAGTAAACACAGTTTTAAACTGAGAGACAAAGGTGGAGATAATCTTTTCTGCCGGGATTCCTCGGGTGAAATGGTACGTCTCCGGAAAGAGGTACCCTTCAAGGTTTTCCGCCTCGATATCGTAAGAGCCAAGAAGATCTGTCCTGGTGGCTGCCTTGAGGAAATCATCTTCCTCTACGATTCCTAGGGATTCAAGATGTTGGGCGATTTCTCGTCTGGTCATACCCTCGGGAATAGTGATGGGATAGACGAGGACTTTCCCCTCAGACAGAATGTTCAGTATTTTTTTTGATGACACCGGGAGGTTGAGTTCGTACTCTCCAGCTTTCAGGCTCTTTGAGGAGAAATAAATTCTGTATCCTAGAAGAAAAGGCCATGTCTTTTTGATGATTCCTTCGTCTTTGAGGTTTTGAGCAATACTTTGGACTCCTTTTCCTTCTTCGACGAGGAAGAGTATTTTTTTCGGATCAGTCCTGGGAGGGGCGTAGAACTCGATAGAAAACCACACGGACAAGAGGAGAGGGATGACCGCAGAAATGATGAGAGCGGTTTTAATTACCTTGAGTATCATTGTGTTTTGTTTTTTTATTCTCGAGGTAGCTCGAGAGTATGAGCGATGCGGATATCTGGTCTTTCAGGATCTTTTTCTTGCGGTAATTGATTTTTTGCCCTCTCAACATCTTAAGGGCTTCCTGTGTTGTCAGGCGTTCGTCCCAGAAGACGATGGGAAGGTTGAGTGTCATCTCGAGCCAGCGGGCAAATTTTTTTGTCTTTTCAACTCGTGTGCCAGGGCTTCCGTCCATTCTGAGAGGGAGTCCGATGACGATTTCTCCAATCTCGTATTTTGAGACGAGTTCTTGAAAGTACTTTTTATTGTCTTCCTTACTCTGTATGCGGTAACAGCCTATGGCTTGAGCTGTTATATGAAGCGTGTCGCTCACGGCCAGGCCGATGCTTCTATCGCCAAAATCAATCCCCAGGATTCTCATGGGCTGTAATTTTCTCTTCTTCTTTTTTTTCTCTTGTGTCTTTCAAAGCCCAGGTCGATTAGCTTTTCGAGGAGAAGAGGGAAGGCAAGACCGCTCACTTCCCACAGCTTGGGGTACATACTGATTTCTGTAAACCCTGGAATAGTGTTGATTTCACTCACATAGATTTTTTCGGTTTTCTCCTCCATCAGGAAATCCACTCGTGCCATGCCCGAACAGCCAATGGCCTTAAATGTCTCTACGGCTAAATGCTGGGTTTCCTCAGTCTGAGCAGGAGTGAGTTTAGCCGGAATCCCGAAACGCGTTTTTCCTTCGATGTATTTGTCTTTATAATCGTAGAATTCTCTGAAGGGAATAACCTCTCCGGGAAGAGATGCCTCAGGCTCTTCGTTTCCCAGTACGCTGCACTCCAGCTCTCGCCCTTGTATTCCCTCTTCCACTATGATTTTCTGGTCATACTTGAAAGCCTCATCCATTGCTGAAGGGATTTCACTGCTCTCTTTGGTTTTGGATATGCCGACGCTCGAACCGAGGCATGCAGGCTTTACAAAATGCGGAAGCAGCAGTTTTTCCTGGATTTCAGAGAGTATGGATTCCTTGTTGTCTCTCCACTCTTTTTCAAGAACGACGATATATTTAACTACGGGCAATTTTTTTGCCTCAAGAATTATTTTTGTGATGGCCTTGTCCATACCCATCGCCGAATCCAAGACAGATGCTCCTGCAAACGGGACATCGGCCATCTCCAGAAGTCCCTGGAGTGTCCCGTCTTCACCGTAGGGGCCATGGAGCACAGGGAAATAGATGTCTGCCTCTATAGTCAGGGAGGAAGCACTCTTATCCCAGGGGAGGAATGAGGAAAAAGAACCTGCATTCAGAGCTTTTGGAGGAAGAAGGGGAGATTCAACGACTTTCCAAGCTCCTTTTTTGTTTATGTAGATAGAGATGACTTCGAATTTTTTGGAGTCCAGATTGTCATAGATTGAAGCTGCAGAGAGAAGAGAAACTTCATGCTCGGCGGAACGCCCGCCAAATAGGAGAGCGACCTTTCTTTTATGGGCTGTCATTTTCTTATCATCAGAGATTATTTTAAAGGAATGAATCCTCCTTGTCCATTCCAGAGTGAAAGGTTCAGGCTTGGTTCTTCGATAACACGCAACTTTTGCCCCACATGGGCTAAAATCCTATTTTGCGAAGGCTTGTGGGAAAAAACCGTTTGAAGGCTGAGCGGGCATGGTTCCTCTCCAGAATGGAGAGGAGAGCGAAGCCTGAAACCGAGCATCTTTTGTCTCGCTGGGGCAAAAGTTGCGTGTTTTTGAACCAATGAGCCTGAGCATGCCTTCAAACGGTTTCTCAGTACCAATCCTTCACCAAGATTTTAAAATCCTTATCTACTTAATTAAATGAAAAATTAGTACTCCTATTGAAAGGGATGATGCAATGCAAAAGTCTCTTCCAGTTGAAGGAGAAAGGGATTATTGGATGTTAAAGAGAATCTATGAGGCCTTTGCTCGGATTGAATTTGACTCTCTTTTTTTGGGGGATTTGGATGGATTCTCCGGTTTTGGGATTTCTTCCTTTCCTTGCTTTTCGAATTTTGACATCGAAACTTCCAAATCCAGAAAAAGTCACTCTTTTTCCCTTTTTCAGCGAAGTTCTAATCCCTCCGATCAGGGAAGTGAATGCTTTCTCTGCTTGAATCCCAGTGATCCCGGCATCTTTTGACATTCTTGCCGTAATTGCTTTTTTATTCACAGTGGATCTCCTTAGCTTCATACCGCTTAAAGGCGGATTTTCTTATGTTATGAAGAAGAGACGTTGAATGTCAAGAAAATGAGTAGGAATCTTTCAAAAAAATGCCTCTATTGACAGATTTAATCGATATTCATATAATGAGGGCAAAGTTCAGGATGCTAAAATCTGAAAAGAGGAGCAATTATGAAAAACCTTACCCTTAAATCAGTGGTGAAATCCCTGTTTTTTTTCGTGATAATTTTTCTTCTCTTTTTCCAAGGTGAAAGTATCGGATTGAATCCTGGGAATGGAGAAAAAGATCAGGAACAAGATGTCAAAAAAGCGAGGCTGTACAAGGATGTTTTTCCTCTGATTTCGGCAACCGACCTCTACTGTTCTTTTTTTGTCATGGAAAAAGTGAAACTGGATATGCAAATCATTGGTTCTGAAAAAGAAGAGGAGAGGATACTCCTCAGAGAGAATGAGATTTTCTATGTGAATAAAGGAAGTATGGACGGTCTTGAAATAGGGCAGATATTCTTGATACTAGAAGTAGGGGATATAGTCGAGAGTCCTGTCACCGGAAAAAATTTTGGCCGGATTGTAATGAAAAGAGGCAGGGCACAGATTGTTACTGTAAAAGAAGAACGCGCATTGGCCCGGCTGGAAAAGGCATGCGGACAGGTTATGGTGGGTCACTACCTGGTGCCGTTTGAAGAGAAAAGCGAGCTTCTAGGAACGGATCTTGGCTATGATGCTCCTATCAATGAGGAAGAGGGTTCCCTGGGAATGCTCATTTATTTCCAGGATGATTATGAACAGATATCAAAGGGGCACACAGCCATCATTGACCTTGGCGAAGAAGATGGAGTTCATTTCGGGCAGCAGTTAGTCATCTACAGGAAGTCAAAGGGGAAGAAGGGAATCGTCCAAAACATCGGAAATTTAATCGTGATCGATACTCAAATGAAGACGTCCACTGTGAAGATTCTTTCGAGCAATACTGCCCTGAAGGTTGGCGATATGGTGCAGCCGCACTTCGAGTAATCCTCCACGCGCTTATCTAAATTCTGCCTAGCTCTTCAGGCGCAAAATCGATTTTCTTGTTTATTATCTTAATTCCTTCAGAAGTCTCTTGATTATCAAGAATCTGTTGAATCATCAAGCGAAATCCATCTTTTGCATGAAGGGGTGTTTTTTGTAAAATATTTAAACAATTCTTGAAGTTTATCGCAAAATGAATTAATTTCTTATCTTCCTAAATAATGCGTCATTCATACTTTTTGGTTTAAAGGAGTCATCTATGGGTTTAAAAAAGTTTATCATCAACCTGGCCCCATCTCCACTTGTCAAGCTTTTTGCCAACCCTTACGTGGCAGGAGACAGCATTCAGGCAGCGACAGATACCGCACGAAAGTTTTGGGAAGAGAGACGGCTCTGCTCCACCATTGACCTTCTGGGTGAAGAGCTGGAGAGTGATGACGAGGTCCAGTACACGGTTGATGTCTACAAGAGACTGATTGCGGCCCTGGGCCCCCAGGAATACGCAACGCTTTCCCTAAAGCCCACTCAGCTT
>DAOVAM010000146.1 GCA_030671065.1 Candidatus Aminicenantota bacterium | reverse complement strand
GGTCATCAATGTTGATCAGGATAAAATTCAGCTTCTTCTTTTTTGACAACACACTGCAGGTGGGCATGGCTCCTGAACCGGCCATGGCCACTACTCCCCATCCCACGTTCTTTAAAAATAATCGTCGCTTCACTCTCTGTTTCTCCTTAGTAACTTTATGAAAATTATTTCTTCTTTTTCCTCACTAGAGGAAAAAGTTTAGATTCGCTCCTGGCATCCCCCATGATCTCCTTTATTGAATTGACGACATCAGGCTTTTGATCGGCAAGATTATTCTTCTCGGCAATATCTTCCTGGAGATTGTACAGCTCGATATCGCTGTCCACGTTTTTCCGGAAAGCTTTCCATTCTCCCTTGCGAACAGCCTGTTTTCCACCATATTCCCAATAGAGGAATTCGTGCTTTCGCTGTTTTCCGGGCTGCCCTTGAATTGTCGGTAAAATGGAGATCCCATCGATATCACCGGGTGTTTCCAAACCTAACAGTTCTGAAAAAGTGGGGAGAAAATCCCAGAAGGCAGAAATATGGTCGCTCTCACTTCCCGGTTGTATCTTTCCGGGCCAGCGGGCAACCAGAGGAACCCTGATCCCGCCCTCGTAGAGCATTGTCTTCAAACCCCGGAGAGGCCCTGCACTGTTAAAAAACTCCGAGTCGGTTCCTCCATTGAATGTAGGACCGTTGTCACTGGAAAAGAAAATGAGTGTGTTGTCATCGAGTCCCAGTTCCTTCAAAAGAGCCATAATTCTTCCTATTTCCCGGTCCATCCGGGTGATCATGGCTGCGTAACCGGCTCGGGGTGCAATGTGAGGCAAGTAGCCCCTCTCTCCCTTGTAGGGTGTATCTTGAAATGCTCCTTCATACTCCTCAAGAGAATCTTCGGGAACCTGGATCGCAACATGGGGAACAGGAAAAGGGAGGTAAAGAAAGAACGGCCTGTCTCTATTCTCTCTTATAAACCAGAGAGCTTCTTCAGCCATCAGATCCATGGAATACTGCTTTCCCGAATACGGCGCATAGGATTCCCTGTCATAAGGATCTTTATCCTTGAGCAGTTTCTGATGAGGATAAAAGTACTTGTTCTGAGCTAGAACATGTTTCTCTCTGTTTCTCCAGAGATGAATCGGATAATAATTATGAGCCACACGTTGGCAGAGATAACCGTACCAGTGATCAAAACCCTGCTTGTTCGGCTCGCCGGAATTATCAGGCCCACCCAATCCCCATTTACCGATCGCTCCTGTGGTGTAGCCGGCGTCCTGGAACATCCGGCCTATGGTGTATGTGTTTTCGAGTAAAGGGCGGTTGCCTTCAAGGTTCGGATTCCTCCAGACTTCGCCTCTGTAACCCATCTCATCATTGTTCCGAATGTAAGCGTGACCCGTGTGCTTTCCAGTCAGGAGTACGCAGCGAGATGGAGCACACACCGGACTTCCTGAGTAGTGTTGAGTGAATTTCATGCCCTCATCCGCTATCCGGTCAATGTGAGGAGTCCTGATTTTTTCCTGCCCATAGCAGCCCAGTTCACTGTACCCCAGGTCATCGGCAAGAATAAAAATGACATTGGGTCTAGGGCCAGTTTGTTTTCCACAAAACTCGAATTGTGACACAGCCAGCGCAGCTGTGCCCAAACCCATAGTCTTCAGAAAATCTCGACGATTGAATTGTAAATCCATGTTTCCTCCCTTCAAAATTTCACATCGACCAGCATCTGTTTGTCAAGCGATAATGAGTGCACACCTCGAATTGTTTTTATGTCGTCTGTGCCCGGCTCGCCGATCTTCACCGTGTACATTCCCTCTCTAAACACTTTTGGACGGAAGGACGAGCCCTTAATACGCAGAGTATACACAATCTCGCCCGATCCCTCATCAATGACCTGGAAGACCGGGTTGGACAGGCCACTCACTGTGAATGAGGGGAGGAAGGCCACAGATTCCCGGCCATAATTATCCTCCATGTGAATGGTTTTGGGCCATCCTGGATACTGGCTGTCAATCTCAGGATCAGCATACCGCGGCCAGCATTCGAACGTGACTGTCTGATCTTTTTTATTCATTTTGATAATGCCGTAACCGGGCATTTTATCATGGAGATCTGCAGGCTCTTTTCCCGTCGGCTCTCCAGGATTGGCAACTGCCCAGACGGTGATCCTGTTCCCCAAGCCGTCCAGGAACTCGCCGGTGTAATCTGGCATCCCTTCCGTGCGGTTTTTTCCAGGTTCAAGAGGAAGCCAGGACCTTGGATAAAAATTGGCGATGGACGGCACACAGAATGACCATCCTGCATCATTCCACTCATCAACACCATAATGGATGATCGTTGCCAGATGCTGATCACCTGATATGTGGGTGGCAAAGGCTTTCCTGAATTTCTGGAGAGCCCTGTTCCTTCCTGTTTGAGGCCAACCGTTTGAGTCATAATCTGCCACGAGCCGCATCTGTCTTGCGCCATGAAGGCTTGTTGCATTCGCAAAAACAGTCTGCGAAAGAACCACTTTCATGTCTGTATTTTTCCAATCTGCGCCCCATTCCTCCAGGAACCGGATCTGACGCTCCCCGAGGAGCTTGGCTCCATGAACATCAGCAGTCCCCGGATCAAAACCAGGATCGATGACATGATCCGGCCTCCCGCTTTGTGTGGGAGGCACAAGCCCAGCACAACCCGATTTGAACTTCCGATCTTCGATGACTGCAAAACTTATCCGGCCATAGTTCATATCCGTATAGTAGACGGCGATGCCCTGCTCAATGGGTGTAGGATCAAAAGGATCAGGCAAATTGTTGGTTTGAGTCCGCTGGATCATGTTGATCCACTCCGAAGGCATAACATACCCACCTCGATTATCCCGGTCGATCTTGCGGCCGCCCGCTCCCCAGATATTCCCCTGATAAACATCATGGTCATCAGGAATAGTGATGCATGGGATATCTCTCGCCAGGTCCCGAAACGCCCAGCACCAGAGATACCATTTGTACAGGTAGTCGAGGGTGGCCTTGTCGATCGGTGATTTTTGTGCCCGAGTCGGGCTCGCTCCTTCATAAACCTGATCACCAGAGAAAAACAGAACATCCGGTCTATGCTTGGCCACTCGCTCGGTCAAATCATCATGGGGAAACCACACGCTATCTTTCCAGGAAAAATGACCGCTATCCGCTCCACCCCAGCCGCGTCCGAGATTATGATTTCCAGTAAACGCAGCCACAACGATTGTCTCTTTTTCCACCGGATCACGCCGTACTGTTCCTGAATAAAAATAAGTGACTTCCCTTCCCTTTCTTGTCTTCAACGTGCACATAACACGAAAAGGCCAGTCATGGCTCGAATCCCAATCCTTGATGCGGAATGTGGCTGTATGGCCTGGGACTCTGATTTTTTCTGTGGCAATTCTCCTCCATTTTCCATCCTGTTGAATTTCAAGAATCGCCGTTTTTGCGTCTTCCTCTCCGACAGGCATCAACTGAGCAGTCAGTTTCAGGATATCCCTGCTCAACGTATGCTGTACACTGAGAACAGGTCCGCACAGATGGTCATCAAATTGCTCGACCTTATCACCAGAGACATTCCACGCATTGAACCAGAACGTGTGTCCTCCTTCACTTGATCCGGGATGGGAGACCAATGCCAAGTTCCCCTTTAACCGGCTTGAGTCGACACCATTGAGAATCAGGCTGCAGAGAGTCTCTCCTGTCTCAGGATCAGAACCGCTCACATCCAGGGAGTACATTTCCCCATTCGGCCTGGCTTTTAGCTCCATTTTCACAGGCTTAAACTCTCCGGATCCCATCTCTTCGACAATCAGCTCGTCAGTCTCAAAATCATGGATAAACAAACCTCCTCTGCCATCCATCCCGACAAAAAGACCGGCACCAGGGCCATGGCTGTGGTGAATCAACGCTGCAGTCCTGTAATCCAATCCTTTTCCAGCTCCGATTAAAAAGCCTGTTTTCGCGTCTGGGGCAATTTTCTCTGTTTCTTCAATCAAGCCTGTCAGCACACTCATATTCAGTCGACCGTCATCCTGACTCAGCCGCCGCGTGAGAAGATGAACGGTTCGCATGGGCTTATTGCGTGCACCTTCCACACATTCCAGCCGTCCGTTTGCGATACGCCAGTCCTGGAGACGGTTTGCCCAGTACTCAGGACCAACCCAAACCCGGTCAAAAGTCTCCACCCATGTACTCTGGAATTCTTCCGCTTCTCCTTGCCGGGAACAGCAAACCAAAGGGATGAATAGAAAAACCAGGCTCAGAGCCGCCATGGTTTTTATGCGTGTTGTGTTCATCATGATTCTCTTCCTGTTACTCCTTAAGGCTGTGAATATTATAACCGCTTATCAAAATCATAATCACGACAATGCATAACAGTCCTGATTCAGTACTTCTGCCTGCTCAAGGCCATGGGAGTATCTTCATTTTTCGAAAAAGGGCGCAACCTGAAGCTGTAGGAATATTCTCTAGCCGGAAGCCTGTGTTCTGGATGTGGACGAGCGCGGTCACCCCAGCTTGTATCACCGCCAACTCCCATTTGCCTGCAATCCAGCTTCAGACTCACCAAATCCCGTTTTTTCACATGAAAAGTATGCCTCTGCTGCTTTTCCAATCCCGGGTCAAAATCCTCCTCTCTAAAATGATGAGCGCTGAAACTCAACAGCGGCATGCCCACAGCCAGCAACCCTATTCCTTTTTCATTCGACAGGGCGATCCAGCGCACATCGGTCCTGTTTCCGTTCTCCTGTGGACGGATGTAAGGATGATAAAGATCCATGACCTCTCCGCTGTAAATACCGATAGGAGAACCCGTTTTCCTGTCCGAGTAGTTCTCATGCGGACCTCGCCCGAACCAGGAGATGTGATCAAACTCCACAGGAAGCGTCATCTTCATCCCGAACCGGGGCATCTCTGGAAGTTCCGTGCTTCCGGGAACAAACCTATTTTGGATGATTATATCTCCATTCCCGAATATTCTGTAGGTAATGAAATTTTTCGATCCTCCTACAGAGAGAGATGAGACCACATCGACTTGAACTTCCCGGGAACTCAACCGTTTCCCGATGATGCTCTCAACAGTCCTTTCCGATCCCGCATCTTTCCATATCTTGAGACGCCGGGGCATATCCCAACCAAAATCATTATCTGTCGGAGCCCGCCAGAAATTCGGCATTAGACCGGATTGGATGAGTTCTGTATTCTCGAACACAAGTGAAGAGAGTACGCCTGTCCTCTTATCAAAAGTGATCGTGAAATTCTTTCCCTTTATCTCGATGAGTTTATCTTTTTCACGAAGTGACACCCGAGGAAATTTCTTTGTCTCCATCTGAGGAACAGGTTTAAACACCGGCAGCCTAAACTGCTCCCAGGCCACCTCATGACCTGCAGCCATGAGTGGTGTAGGTTCACTCAATGTAAAACTCAGCTCCAGAAAATACTCTGCCCCAGGCTCTGGCTGAATCTTTGGTAGAGGGAGAGTGACAACTTGAGACTGATTGGGCGGAATATCCATCTTGGGAAGTTTCCCTCTTGCGATCTCCTCGCCACCCTCCATAACAGTCCATGTCGCTTCAAAAATGTCGAGATTTGTAAAGTCATACGTGTTGAGGATTTCCACTTGACCAGCCTTCAGATCCACTGGGGAGACCTTTATGTACTGGTAGACTTTCTTCACTTCCCAGATATGCGGGTGAAGTTTCCTGTCCGGAAAAACCAGGCCGTTGATGCAGAAATTCTTTTCGCTCGGCGTACCAGGAGGCCCAAAATCGCCTCCATACGCCCAGAATTCTTCTTCCTCTTCGTTATGGTCGAGTAATCCCTGGTCCACCCAATCCCAGATAAAACCTCCCTG
>DAOVAM010000198.1 GCA_030671065.1 Candidatus Aminicenantota bacterium | reverse complement strand
ACCTCTAGAAACAGTATTACAATAGGGGATGGTGTCTATAAATCCACGGACAGCGGGAAAACCTGGGAAAATATGGGTCTCAAAGAGACGAGACATATCAGCCGGATTGTCGTTGACCATCAAAATCCCGCTGTTGTCTATGTGGCTGCCATGGGACACCTCTGGGGTCCGAACGAGGAACGGGGCATCTACAAGACGACAGATGGGGGCGAGACATGGCAAAAAATCCTGTATGTGAATCAGGATACCGGTTTTGCGGATTTAGCCATCGATCCTTCAGATAATCGGATTCTTTATGCGACAGCCTATGAGCACCGCCGTTTCCCGTATTATTTTTACAGTGGTGGACCGGGAAGCGGTTTGTATAAAACAACTGATGGGGGAAAAAACTGGAAAAAGCTGACCAAAGACCTGCCCGAAGGAATCATGGGAAGAATAGGAATAGACGTCTCAAGGAGCCAACCCAATGTTGTTTACGCCCTCATCGAGCATGAAGACGGAGGAATCTGGCGTTCTGAGGATAAAGGCGAAACCTGGACTAGGACATGCGACAAAAAAACATATGATCGAGTCAATTTCAGGCCATTTTACTACAGCCAGATCCGTGTGGACCCCAGTGATGACAAGGTTGTCTATGTTTTTTCAGGCGGAAGCTTTGTCTCCAAAGATATGGGGAAGAAGTTTAGGTCCATTTCAAGAGGAACCCATCCTGACCACCATGCTCTCTGGATAGACCCGTCTAATCCTCTCCACTTGATAGATGGGAATGACGGAGGAATTGACATATCCTATGATGGAGGAAAAAACTGGCGGGCGATCCAGCATATGGCCTTGGCGGAGGTCTACCAGATCGGTTTTGATATGAGAAATCCGTATTATGTCTACTGCGGATTGCAGGATAATGGAAGCTGGGGAGGACCAAGCTCCAGCCTGGATTCTGCCGGGATCACCAATGATGACTGGTATTCTATAGGAGGAGGAGATGGATTCTATGCTCAGGTTGATCCTACTGACCCCAACACTGTGTACAGGAATTACCAAATGAACGGACTCTCCCGTTATGATATGAGGATTGGCCGGAGCAAAACGATCAGGCCCCAGGCCTCACTGAAAGAGCCTCCTTACCGCTTCAACTGGAATTCACCCATCCTGATATCCCCTCATGATCCCAAAACTGTTTACAACGGAGGAAACTTTTTATTCAAAACCACGAATGGAGGACAATCCTGGGAAGTCATCAGCCCTGACCTTTCCACTAACGACCCGGAAAAACAGAAAGATTCCGGAGGTCCGATTACGCTCGATAACACTGGGGCTGAAATCCACTGCAATATAATCACGATTTCTGAATCGCCTATTGTGCCAGGAATCATTTGGTGCGGCACTGATGATGGAAACGTCCAGGTGACACGCAACAGCGGCAGAACCTGGAAAAACGTAGTGGAGAACATACCAGATCTCCCTCCGAATACCTGGTGTTCTCGTATCGAGTCCTCCAATTTTAGCCCTGGGACAACTTACGTGGCTTTCGACGGCCACAGAATGGATGATTATGACACTTACGTCTATAAAACCACGGATTATGGAGAGAGCTGGACATCCATAAAAGGAAACCTTCCTTTCGGTTGGGTGCATGTAATCCGGGAAGATCTGAAGAACAGGAACCTCCTGTATGTAGGGACAGAGTTTGGAGTGTATGCGTCTCTTGATGGCGGCGAAAGCTGGTTTTCACTCATGAATAATCTGCCGACAGTGGCTGTGCGGGATATTGCTGTTCATCCCAGGGAAAATGATTTGATAATCGGGACTCATGGAAGAGGAATGTGGATACTGGATGATATTTCATCTCTACAAGAAATGACCAGGGAAGTCTTTAATTCAAACTTTCACCTGTTCAACATTCGATCCACCACTCAATTCCTGCGGTCAACCAGAGGCGAATCTTACAGCAGTAAAGTGTATGCGGCCCAGAATCCCACTTACGGCATGATTTTACATGCTTATTTCAAAACAAAACCTGAAGAAAAACCTAAAGTCCTTATTAAGGATAAAAAGGGTGAAACAATATTCAAAATCGATTTGATGAAAAAAGAAGGCATTCAGAGAAAGTCATGGAATTTGCAATACATTCCCAAAACAAAAGACGGAAAGACGATTGCTCCTTTTGGCATGGGATTTATCGCTGCGCCATTTGTTTCTCCAGGGGAATACACTGTGGAAATGACAGTTGGAGAACAGACAGTTGAGAAAAAAGGACTCGTGTATCCTGATCCACGTTTCTGGATGGTCGAAAAGGACAGGATTCTACAGAGCGAGAGCATGGTTGAAGTCATGGTACTTTCAAGAAAAATGAGTTTATCCGTTACTGCGCTAAGAAACGTTAGGAACAAATTTAACAAGTTGAATAAAACTCTAAGTGAGAAGAGCGACACCAAAGAAGCTGTCCGAAAAGCCGTTGAGAGGTTTGAGGAGAAATTATCTGGGTTGGAGGAGGAAATACTCCCCAAGGAATTTTTTTACAGAGGATCCATGGAAATGGCTCTCCGGGGGGGAGCTTTGAACATGCTGGTCATGTTCCTGGGAATGTCAATCTCGGAATATCCTTCTGCACCGACTGAGACAGATCTAGCCCAGCTCAGAGAATTAACGGATGAAGTGAATAAACTTGTTGACTCATTCAATGAATTCATTCGGACGGAGATCTCCAGGCTTAACGAGACATTGGAGAAGAACGGTATAGAACCTCTAAAGGCACCAAAGGAAGTTAAAGTCTAGGCAAAACTCACGTTCGAACAGAATTATCAGCCATTCATGTCATTGCGAGCGTAGCACGGCAATCTCATTAAGGAGACTGGTTAAAGTTGTCATTGCGAGCTGAGCGTGGCAATCTCATAAGAATAGATTAATGATTTTGACTCGATAAGCAAATTATAACTATAGAAAAATGACACACTTACGAGGGAGGAAAACATGCGCGGACTCAAAAACAAACGCATTCTCATCACTGGTGGAGCAAGAGGAATAGGCGCTGCAACAGCAACTCGTTTCCTGGAAGAGGGCGCACGAGTGGCTGTCTTGGATTCAGATGAGGATAGTCTTCATTCTGTTATGAGCCAAATGCCCTCACTTTCCGGGACAATTCACGCGGATGTTTCGGATGCCCAAGCTGTGGCAGAGGCTTTTGAAAAACTGGATGGCCTGTTCCAAGGACTGGATGTCCTGATAAACAATGCCGGAATCAGCCAGAGAAAGTCTTTTTTGGAGATAACTCCAGAGGATTGGAATAAAGTTCTGGATGTGAATCTCAACGGAGTATTCTTCGTTGCCCAGCAGGCTGCACGAAGAATGCTTGAAGAGGGGAGTGGTGTTATCCTCAATATGGGTTCAACCAACGCCATCATGGGTTATCCTCTGTATGCCTCTTACAACGCTTCTAAAGCCGCTGTTGTAGAGTTGACACGCTCTATGGCATTGGAGTTCGCCCCGGAGATCCGGGTGAACGCAATATGTCCGGGTTACATCCTGACACCCATGCAGGAAGCTGAATACACCCCAAAAATGATTAAAGCCTTCGAAAACAAGGTCCCTCTGGGAAGGCTGGGGAAACCAGAAGAAGTGGCTGCACTTTATTCCTTTCTTGCCTCGGACGATGCACAATACATAACCGGTCAGAGTTTTGTCATCGATGGAGGAGAAATCGCCGGTGGACTCGCCAGCCAGAAATGAAAAAAGGGGCCAGGCCCCTTTTTATATAAAAAAAAGAGCAGACAATTTATCTTAAGAGATTGCCACGCTCCCTTCGGTCGCTCGCAATGACACCTTTTTCTTCAGTATCATTACTAAAAAAGTTACCTAATTACTGAGTATAAACACCTGTCATCATTTTTTAAAATATGAATCGGTGATTTTTTAAGATTTCACTTCAGGCAGGCTTGATATCCCGTTATCACGAGCATCGGCAAGCATAATTTTGTGAAGTTTCCCAAGAACATCCTTTTCCAGAGGCGTATGAGGATTCTCTTTGAGAAGTCGTTCGGCTTCATCGGAAGCCCTGTCCGCGCTTGATTTTCTGCCGAGAGATACCCAGTAGTCATAGGTGTCTCTATCAACGATTTTCGGGAAGGTGTGTTCCTGTCTGTACCACTCTCGAGTATGGGGCATTGAGAGAAACTGAGTTTCTGCGGTGAAGCCTTCAAAGAGATTTTTTGCAATGGGGTCATCCCGTTGAGCTATGCCAGCAATCAGCCGGTATGCCATACCGCAAATCTCATTATCCACAACCAATTTTTCCAAGCTCTGGCAGCTTTCAAAGTTCATCATTCCGGGTCCAGAGATGACATTGACCCCTGATAGGGCAGCCAGTACAGCTCCAATTCCGGTTTCAAAGCCCGCCTGGGAGTCGTTGATTTTCGAGTCACTCAAGCCCATGTAGGCATGAGTCGGAAGATTCAGGAATTTTCCGATCTGCGTGTAGCCAGAATCAATCATCATTGTTTCGATGGCTCCCATGGGTGTGGTGCCTTTTCTCATATCAAAACTTGA
>DAOVAM010000252.1 GCA_030671065.1 Candidatus Aminicenantota bacterium | reverse complement strand
CCTGGGATCCATCAACTCTCGAGGAAATTGATAAAGTGATCAGGGGTGCTGAGCTAGGATTGAATCCGGTCAATGACGGAAAAATGCTCAAGATCCCGATTCCACCTTTAGATGAGGAGAGACGTCAGGAGATCGCCAAACACATAAAAAAAATATTAGAAGACGAGAAGACGGCACTCCGCGTCATGAGAAGAGAAAGCAAGGAAGCCATCGAGAAATTGGAAGAAGGAAAAGAGATTACAGAAGATGACAAATACTGGGGATATGATAAGCTTCAGGAAGTCACTGACGAGTACACGAAGAAGATCGAAGAAATAGCGAATGCAAAGGAAAAGGAAATCTTAGAAGTTTAGGCCTGGCTAAGAGAGAAAGAAAAAGAAAAGGGGACAGGCTACTTTTTCTTCAAGAAGGGGGACAGTCCCTCTCTTTCTGAAATATAAGGACTGAAAGGGACAGTCCCCGGAAAAAGCATCCTGTCCCCTTTTTTATGCCGTTTTAGTAATTTCGCCCTTTTTCCTGAACCAGTTCTCTGTGGTTCCGAATTTTGTCCTTATCACAGCACCCCAGCCGATTATGCTCAAGCAGAAAGTGATGAGTGCTCCGAGAATGGGAATAAAGGAAATGAAACTCACAAGAATAAAACCCAATAGTACGCCCGCGAACGGGGAGACCTTCCTCTTGTTGAACGCGTGAAGGAGGCTTTCACCGAAGAAGTAGAAGATGACAACTCGACCGAAGAGCTTAATGATGAATCCTATGATAATAAGGGCGATAAGAATGGGAATGCCGATCAATACAAATGAGAGCAATGTCGCAAAAATGACTAATCCCACATAAATGATGATGCTTAAAATTCCAGTGCCAGCGACTGGCCAGAAGGATTTTCTGATTTGAGAAGACGCTGCAGTGATCTGGCGAGGGAAGAGAGCTGTCACTAACAGGGCCAGTAGAAAAGTGATGAAGATAGAGATTAATTTGAAGATGATGAGAATGGGAATGAGAGCACCTTTAAAGCCTGCACTAAAGAATTCTGAAAAGTCTTCAAAACCCTTAAAATAGACTGTATCTCCTTCTATGATACTCCCTGCTTCTTTCTCGAGAATTCCTCCTAAAGAAACAACGTCCCCTTTGACTGTCGCGGATGATTTAAGTGTGATGTTTGAGCCGAATCCGAGGACGATATCTCCGACTTCACCGCTGATGATGACATCGCTGCCAAAGGTGATAACGCCTTCCCTGACTTTTCCTTCGATAACGACCTTTCCGCCGAAAGAGATGATATTGTCCTGTTCGTCGTCTTCAGCAATGAAGATATCCTGGGTGACTGTGAAGTACTGTTGACTCTTTAGGGGGAGAAATCCTGAAATCAGGAAGAGAAGGATAAAGGTCAATACTATTTTATTTCTCATGCTTTTTCTCCAATCCATAATTTTTTTCTTATTCCGTATATGGATGATACGATTGCAATAATTGCAATTGAGATGAGGATTATCTGAATCTGCGGACTGATGATGGTTGTCAGCAGTGTCAAGCCCTTGATAATAAGTTCTCCGAGTTGTTGAAGGATTTTAAGGAAGATAGTTGCCAGCTTGAGGATTTTCACTAAAAGAGGAGAGAGATTTTTCACAAAGTGTAAAAGAGTGTGGTAAAAGCTGATGAGAAGATCTGAGAGATTTTGGCCGGTCACAAGAGTAAAGACAAAGAGAGTCAGAACCATGGTTGCGAAACCGGAGGCCACAGCTCCGAGCCAAGCAAATGGAGAAACTCTTACAGGGAAAATTCTAGCCATGATCTGCTGAGTAAAATTAGGGGGTGTTGTCCAGATTGGGAGCCCTTCTGCGGCTTGAAGCAGTAATCTTCTCTCTTCCAGAGCCTTTTTGCATTTCGGACAGGCAGTCAGATGCATATGGATTCTTTTGTTTTCTGCAGGAGACAGTTCCTTCTCGAGAAAGAGATATATTTGTTCAAGGCTGAGACATCTCATGGTGCTTCCTCCAGCAAATTTCGGATGAGTTCTTTTGCCTGGAAGACTCTGTTCTTGACTGTTCCTGTCGGAAGATCTTTTATCTCGGCGATCTCTTTGTAACTCAACTCGTTGATGTGTCTCCAAACAAACACTTCTCTCAAAGAGGCGGGAATCCTTTCCAATGCCCGCTCGATCTTTTTTTTGAGCTGGGCAGTCTCGAATTTTGTCACGATGGATTCTTCGCCAGCAGGAATTTGAAGAGGAGGAAGATCTTTATCCAACTTTTTTTGATGGTCAATCGAAAAAGCATCGATTTTTTTCTTTCTCCAATAATCAATGATAAAATTGGACGCAATCCTGTAGAGCCAGGTACTGAATTTAAACTGAGGCTTGTAAGAGTGGAGGGAAGAGTAGGTCTTGATGAACACTTCCTGGGTAAAATCCAGAGCGAGTTCGCGTTCTCCCACCATGCGTCCGATATAGTTCAGAAGTGGCTGTTGATACTTCTGGATAATCATTTCAAAAGCCTCTATTTCACCTTGAATTGCTTTTTCGACGAGATATTTATCTTCATTCATGGAGGACATCCTGTCCTCAAAGTGTTATACGAAAGTGGAGAGATTTGGTTTTAGTTTTGGAATTCTATGGGGCATGTCCATTTTTGCCGAGCGATTCATCCTTAATGATTTCGACATCGGGCGGGAGATCGAGCTCGAAGATTTTTTGAGGAAATCGGACATCTGTTTTTATTTGAGAAAACTGGAATTCAGACTTGTTGCCAATCCAGTCAAAAAATATGGCTTTTCGGATAAGCCAAGTTTTTTCATCAATCTCCAACAGGATATGCGTGTGATCGCTTTCCTGTTTAGGAGTCAATTTCAGCTTCCAGGTTTTCTGGCTCTCAGAAGGAAAGGGACTAAATTCGATCGTGTAATCGTCCATCAGCTGTTTCTGGCCAGAGAGAAGAGAGAGGATCTCGGATTCATACTGTTCTTTGGAGAGTTCACTCTGGATGACCTCTTTATCCTCTGGATAATACTGCAGGAAGGTTCCTTCCTTGAACAGGAAAATTTTCTCCTCCGGATCTTTGTATTCCCATCTCATCCAGTCCGGTTTTTTAAAGTAGAATTTCCCTTTTTCGTTCAATGGAGTCGAAACAGATGAAGGATAGTAAATTTGATTGAAGTTTGCCTGCAGAGAACGCACTGAGCGAAGTTTCCTTTCCACATTGAGAACGACATCATCGATCGTGAGAGAAAAGCCAAAAAGAGAAAAAAACAAGATGCAGAAAA
>DAOVAM010000245.1 GCA_030671065.1 Candidatus Aminicenantota bacterium | reverse complement strand
CCCTTGCTTATGATCAGGCTTGCCGAGCGGTATGTTTCCAAAAACTCATCCGAGCAGAATTTTAGAATGGTCCCCGGGGTATCACAACCTGAAGACGTGATTTCAGAGACCTTATCCAAGCCGGATAAAAGTGCGTCTTCTCGCGTGGCATCATTGATGATCGGCTTCTCCCGGACCACATAGATCACGGGTTTATCCATCTCCTCGATGAGGAGGCGATCGAACACGGTCTCCCCCGCATTGTCCGCAAGATACAAAACGTTCCGGGCCTGTTTCAAAGCCTCGCGAAATTCCTGAGAGTTGTCTACAGCAAAGTCCTGGGAAAGAATGGTCTCGAGCTCTTCCGTGAGATCAAACGAGGAATCGGTCCCGAAATCGATAACATTTCCCGCGATGGCAAGCCGGATGGCTGTCATCAACCTATCCTCAGAGGATTCGACCGATCTCTTCAATTCCGGATAGAGAGAAAGAGCCTCACGAATGCATCTGTCTTTAACTTCCTTGTAGGGATCTTTCACTCCGGTCCTCCGAGATATGATGCTGTACACCTCCCGGCCGATCTCAGGAGGTGTGACGTTGAAAGGGATCTGTGGAAGTGTTGTGCTCACTTCATGCAGTATCTGCAGGATCGTCTTCTCATCAGAAGTCACAATCCTCGCAGTCCTGAGTGTCTGGATGAAAAAGCAGGGATAACAATCCAGGGACGCTCTCATTCCTTATCCTCATAATAATCAACTATTTCCAGCTTGAGTTGGCCGATAACCTCTGCCACCGCCTGGGCCATTTCTTTAAAAATGTTTTCATCCAGAAGGCTGTGTCCGAATTTGATATGAGTTGCATCTGTATAGTATTCACCTGTCTTTTTATCCACAGCCAGCCATTTGGGATCAAGGCTGATCCACTGGCCCGCATAGACTTCAGGCCACATATGATAGGCAAATATTCCCCGCCCGTACATGACTCCCACCGCAGCCCTGGCAGGAATTCCCGCGGCCCGGCAGAGCGCAACCGTGATGACGGTGTGCTCGGAGCAGTCCCCCTCACGGTTTCTCAAAATCTCTTTCGCATCAGCAAAGGCCACGTCATAATTGGGAGTAATTTCTCTCCTGACCCAATCGGCAATTCTTTTGGCCGCCTTCCAGGAATTTCTCTCTCCCCCGACGATTTCCTCTGCTTTTTTTTGAATTTCCGGATCATCCGATTGGCAGAATGATGTGGACTTCAAAAAATCACGAAATCTCTTCCCGGTTATCGGAAGGAGGACCGCGTCTGTCTCTCTGAATACCTGGGAGGAAGTCTGGATCACAGCATAATCCTTTCCGAGTTCGAGAATTCTCTGGCTTCTGTCATCAAAAGGCAGGTTTCTTATCCTCTCAAGGGAGATGCCGCTGAGCTTAAACGTGACTCCTTGAACTTCTTGAGGATTTTCGAACGCCACGTTGGACTGAATAACGGTGGAGAACGCCATATCGAAGTTTTCATCGGAAACCTCAATAGCCTTATCCTTCGACATCCGGATGGATGTCAGGTTCATGAAACTGGTCTTGGAAACGCTTTTCAAGGAGTTTCCCCCCTCGTCAATCCATTCATCACTGGAGATGGAAATGATATAATCCGCCTGTCCCTTGATATGCCAGAGACTCATTATCTGGCCCAGAATGAGAACATCCTCCTTACCGATCACTTCAAAGCTCGTATCCACGAAGGAATAAGTCGTAAAGTCCAGTATCTTAAAAGAGAATTTCTTCCCGGGTTTCAAGCCATTCTCATCGATGATCTTCTTAAGGGGGATGCCAAAATAGAACTGCTCTTCGTAAGGCATCTCTTTAATGACCTTATCTTCGGACATGAACATGATCTTATCCCGACTGACCTCTGCTCTGATGACGGTCTCACTCTCGGACATTTTTATCCGCAGGACACACTCCAAAGGCCTCCCTTGCGCATCAGAGATTGATTCTTGGGCTGTGGACAATTCCACGGGATTTCCGCCAAGGCGAGTCACTCTCATCCAGGATTCATCAAGCTTCTTTGTGAATCTTTGTCCGTTTTTTATCAAAGAAAATTCCTGATGGAGGCTGTAGCCGACTTTGACCCCATCCATATAGATGCCCATCCAGGACTCGGATATCTTTTTTTCCTGAGTTTCTGGATTCTCTAAAGAGAAAGAGGTCTCCCGTGGGCAGTCTGCCAAACGGCTCGGTCGAAGGTCCATCCGCGCGTCTCTGCCGAGAATAGGAAGTGCGACACACACCAGGAAGAAAAATAAAATCCAGAATTTTAGGATCTTCGACTCCATCACAATATCTCCTGTCTTCTTAGTTCTAATTTTTTTTGCTTCAAGAGTCAAATTGTGTTGTGTTTTTTTTCAAAAAAAGCGGCTCGAAGCCTCAACAGACTTCAAACAGCCTTCTTTTCCAGGTAGAGAGTTATACGTTTTTTACAGGGGGGGAACTGGCCCGAGCACCTGATTTCTTCAGGCTCTTCTCTCAGTATTTTTCTCAGGACTCAAAAGATGGTTGATCGACCGGTTGAATGCATCTAAATCCAGAGGTTTGACGAAGAAATGAGAGATTGATAGACGCGACAGTTCATCAACGTCAATCAGGTCAGGATAAGCTGAAATCAGGATGGCATCCCCTCGATATCCTGAATCTCTGAATTCACTGATCATTTCCAATCCGTTGCGGCCGGGCAGTTTTAAATCAGCAATGATCAAATCAATTTTGGCGTTCTTGAAACGCTTGAGGGCCTCTCTCGAATCTTTGGCCAGGTAAACCCGGTAATTCTCGTGAAGAATCAGGAAAAATGTTTTCCTTATGGATTCATCATCATCCACAACGATGATTTTCTTATCAGACATTTTGTCTCAATGCACCTTTCTTCGATTTCAATAACCTTTAACATCGAGGAAAGTGCATATTTCATGCCAATCCGAACGCAATTTCAATTTTACACTATTTCATCTTTATCTCGAAGAAACGGACGCATGCTATCCGAATAGAGACTGAATCAAGCGCCACAGAAAAGTTCCACACTTAATGTAATTAACACATATTAAAGAAATTAGGAAGAAAAAGGGGAATCTCCCATATTCGGGGAGGGACAAGGGTCGGGTGAATGAACAATCAAGCATCCAAACATTTCGAAATTCTTACACATAAACTCTAAAAAAAAATTTACAGAGAGTAAAAGGCGTTTACACTGCGGGCTTGACTCAGACGGCCAAAGGACACAAGCCGCACTACATACTCAGCTTGTATTCTTTGATCTTTTTGTCCAGGGTGGGACGGGTTATTTGGAGTATTCGACTGGCCTTAGTTTTATTCCCTTGAGTTTTATTCAAGACATGCTGGATGTATTTCTTCTCAACCTCTTTTAAAGACACCATC
>DAOVAM010000068.1 GCA_030671065.1 Candidatus Aminicenantota bacterium | reverse complement strand
GCAGGCCTGGGAATGGCTTTGGCGGGGAAGGCTTTGACCAGTGCTCCTTTATCCGGAAAGGCTCAGGAAAACACAAATCCAACAGAACTCAACGTTGCTCTTATCGGCACAGGAGCTCAGGGTCGAGTATTGATCGAGTCATGCCTGCGTATTCCCGGGATCCGGTTTGCTGCAGTCTGCGATATTTGGGAATACAGTCAGCGTTATGCCAGCCGCTACCTCAAAAAATACGGGCATACCGTCAATGTCTTTGAGGACTACCGGGACATGCTCATGAAAGAGAAGAATCTGGACGCAGTCATTGTGGCCACTCCAGATTGGATGCATGCTGAACACGCCAATGCGTGCATGGAAGCCGGACACCATGTGTACTGCGAGAAAGAGATGTCCAACTCTCTGGCCCAAGCCAGAACCATAGCCCAGACCGCAAGAAAAACAGGCAAACTTCTTCAGGTTGGGCATCAGCGTCGGAGCAATCCTCGATACATCCATGCTATTGACCGTTTGATTCATGAAAAAAATATTTTAGGCCGGGTGAATGCTGTCTATGCCCAGTGGAACCGAGCCAAAAGCGACATGTTGGGCTGGCCCAAACAATACACTATTGACCAGAGCAAGCTGGAAAAGTATGGATATGCCTCCATGACAGAGTTCAGAAACTGGCGTTTGTTTAAAAAATACGGAGGCGGGCCGCTAGTGGACTTGGGCTCGCACCAGATCGACCTTTTCAGCTGGGTCTATGGAGCAAATCCCTCGTCCGTAATGGCCAGCGGTGGAATCGATTATTACAAGAATTGGCAGTGGTATGACAATGCTATGACGATCTATGAATTCAAGACGAAGACAGGAACAGCACGCGCATTCTACCAGGTTCAAACCACGACCAAACACGGTGGTTTTTATGAAGCTTTTATGGGAGAAAACGGGTCCCTCGTTATATCCGAAGTTCCTCAGAGAGGGAATTGGGCCATGAGGGAAGCGCATGCGCCTGAATGGGATTCGCTTGTCAAACAGGGATACCTGAAATCTGAGGCCCCTCCTATTCAGAAAGTGGATACCAAGAATATTTTCCTGGATGTCAGGGTGACTGCTGAAGCGGGTCGCTGGCCCATTCCCGTTGAAATGGCCAAACCTGCTCACCAACCGCACCTGGAAAATTTCTTCAACGCCATCATTCACGGTACTCCTCTGAATTGTCCGCCAGAAATCGCCTACGAAAGTGCGGTGGCTGTTCTCAAAGCGAATGAGGTGATCGAAACCCGGCGATATTTAAGATTCCGGCCCGAGAACTTTAAAACATGAGACACAAAAGAATCCTCCTCTTAGCGTTGATCATTCTGATAACTCTAAGCATTTTAGAAGCTCAAACTGACCAGAAAAATCAAAAATGGGATGGGAGTCTGACAACTCCAGTGCACCAAATTCCCTTAAAAGACGAATTCAACCAGATCATCATCCCAACAGAGCTCAATCCGCTGCCGTACTCTACACGATACTCCTGTGCTCCCTGCCATGATTATAATCTCATTCAAGAAGGCTGGCACTTCAACGCCTCTTCTTCAACCAAGCACGGCCGGCCAGGAGAACCATGGATCTGGGTAGATCTCAAGACCGGCACTGTTCTTCCTCTCTCTTACCGTTCCTGGAAGCGGATATGGAACCCCCGGGAACTGGGCCTGACTCCATGGGATTTCACTCTGTTATTCAGCAGGCATATGCCGGGCGGGGGGACTGCGGAACCCAAAGATGATATGGCCAGCCCGGAATCCAGATGGAACGTTTCCGGGAAAATCGAGATCAACTGCATGGGCTGCCATAACGCTTCAAGGATACAGAGCCACAGCAAATGGGCAAAGCAAGTCCTGCGCCACAATTTCCGGTGGGCTGCCACTGCGGCCTCCGGATTCGGAGAAGTCGGAGGGATGGCATCCCGGCTACCTGGAACCTGGGATATCTATGACGGCCCCAACCCGGACGATACCGAATGGGCAGTAGTTCCATCTGTCCGTTACAGACCTGAAATATTCGACAGCAAACACCGTGTGTTCTTCGATATTGCCCATAAACCGGATGACCTGCGCTGCCTAGCCTGCCATTCAGTTTCTCCGATCGACACTCAAAAATCCAGTATCGATGAAGATATCCATACCGCAGCAGGCATGAAGTGTGTCGACTGCCACAGGAACAACATCACCCATGCCATGTTCCGTGGATATGAAGGAGAAGCCGAAGAGTCTCAGAACAGCGAAATCGATGATTTCACCTGTCGGGGCTGCCATATCGGAAAAGACCTCTCCCGCAAAAAAGGCTCCTCATCAGGCCGTCTGGGAGCACCCTATCCCAAGCATTCCGGTATCCCTGCCGTGCATTTTGAGAAACTGTCCTGCACTGTCTGCCATGCAGGTCCTCTGCCTTCGAAGGATTACACGCGTGTTCGAACATCCCAGGCAAACCGGCTCGGAATCTATGGAGTCGCGCAATGGTTCACCGAGCTCCCCCATATCATCGAGCCTGTATTTGTCAGGGATCGCACAGGCAAGATCACTCCTCACCGCCTGATGTGGCCATCTTTTTGGGGGGAGATAGAAGGAGATGTCATAAAACCGCTCAAACCGGCTGAGATCCAGGCCGCTGCCGGGGATATCCTGGCCTCCGAGGAGCATATTGCTGAGGTATTGACTGCCTTCACTCTGTATTCCGGGATCGAGGGAAATCCTGTTCTGATCGCATCCGGGAAAATCTATGAACTCAATGTGGACGGCGGGCTCGATGTATCCTTCTCTCCACAGGAGCAAATATATTCAGGAATCCTGTGGGCAGTCAAAAAAGAAGGAAAGATCTCTTCCCTTATTCCTGATTTCGATCCCCGAGCAGAAGAAATGAATATCGACACAGAAACCCGCATCCAGAATGTCCTCGAGTCTCTAAAAACTCTCACTGATGCTCCGGGTAAGCCTGCCCTTGTTTTTAAAAATGTCATGTACCAGATTTTCGAAGGCTACCTGCAGAAAACAGAGGCCTTGGAAAAAACCAGCGAAACTCCACAGCTTTTCTGGTTTCACGAGGACAAAACACAACCCATCATCCCTGAATTTGACATTCGAACAGTTGCAGCGACAGTGGGGGATGAGCACACTCTGACCGAGGAGCAGGTTGAGCTCTTGCTCAAATCACTCTCTCACAATGAAAATTCACAGGAATCAGGGGAATTCAATAAAATTTTCTACATATCTGGCGGAAAGATGTTCCGGCTGGATGAGACAGAGAATCTCTTGGCCACCGAACATGCAGCAGCTGAACCGGTCGCCTGGCCGCTGGGACATCAGGTGCGACCGGCCCAACAGTCACTCGGTATAAACGGCTGCACAGACTGTCATACAGAAGGATCCGTTTTCTTTTTCAACACAGTCAAGGGCGATGGGCCTCTTAAAACCCAGAGGATCGCTCTGCGTTCCGCCAATACTTTCATGGGATTGGACAAGCCCTATCAGAAGCTTTTTGGCCTTTCGTTTAGAATACGCCCCGTGTTCAAAGTGGTCCTTTTTGTTTCAGCCCTGATCCTTGGTTCAATGCTGCTCATAGTCACTCTGTTGGCCCTGGCAAGATACTCTGGACTCATCGAAAAAAGGAGATAGCCTTGATATTTCGCATAATCACCGGAATCTCTGTGCTGGGAATGATCTTCATGCTCACTCTTCACCGATTCAGAAACACAATGGACGCATCCAGAAAGGGGTCTGACAAATCTTCTACAGCTACCTATATTCCATGGCTCTTCCGACGGCTATTTGTTTTCCTCAAAACAGCCGGGATGAAAAGCTGGAGAGAGAGGTATCACCGCTGGATTGTCCTCCGCCATCCTGGCAGAGAAAGATGGATTATCATCTGCTTGGGGATGAGTTTTTGTTTTCTGGCAGCCAGTGGATTTCTTTTTTCTTTGTTGAGTTCGCAGAGACTTTATGGATCCATCCTTCTTCTGCATGTGACCGTGGGAGGTCTATTCGCGACCTGCCTCTCCCTGGCCACGATCATGAGAGCCAGACATTACAGGCTTGACGCAGAAAACATTAGACGAGACAAAAATACTCAGCTCTCTGGGGGAAAAGGCACTTTCCAAATTTCATGGCAGACAATCTTCTTTTGGATATTCGTTGCTTCAGGACTCTGTCTGATCATCTCAGCTTTGACCTTGATGCTCCCCTACTTTACCGTGAACTCTCAACTCGACATGTTCGAAATCCACAGATACAGTGCATTGGTTTCCTTGCTTTCCACAATTGCTTTTGCCTATTTTAGTCTGCTCGATGCTAGAGGATGATGAGAATCATGAACAACTCCGTCAGCCGCTTCGCCCATCACGCCATGGGAACGACTTATGAGCTCCTGATCGCAGGAAGAAACGACACCTACAGCCGCCAGGCATCTCAGGCTGTATTTTCCGAGATCGACAGATTCGAAAATCTCTTCAGCCGCTTCAATCCCTGCAGCGAAATCGGACAGATCAACAACCTTAAGCCCGGTCAATCTCAGATGGTTGGCGTCGAGACTTACGAGTGTCTCAAAACAGCAGCCTTGATCCAATCTCAAACATGCGGGGCTTTTGATGTCAACATCGGTTCTCTGGTAAAATACAGGAAGGACAATGGTGCTGAACTCAAGAGATTGAATACGGGTATCATGGAACTTATTGATCTCTCCCGGACTCCACGAGGATACACAGTCAAAATCCGTCCGGATGAAGCCAGTGCTCGATCCGGACAGGTCAACCTGGACTTCGGAGGAATCGGGAAAGGATACGCTCTGGATAAAATCCTCGAGATTCTGTCCGATTGGGATATTGACAACGCTTTGATCCATGGCGGAACCAGTTCCGCTATGGCAATTGGTGTTCCTCCGTACAGTCATTCAAAGAAAAGGGGCTGGCCGGTTGGAATCGGAGCTCCCTGGGAATGCAATCTATCGCCGAAGGAATTCCTTTTGAAGAACCGGGCCCTGAGCGGTTCTGGTACCGAGGTCAAGGGCAAGCATATCACCGATCCGAGAACTGGAGAGCCGGCAAAAGGACATCTGGCCGCTTGGATTTCTCATCCTTCTGCAGCCGTTTCCGACGCACTTTCGACTGCCTTCATGGTTATGGACACAGAAGAAATCAAAGCCTTTTGTGACAACCATCCGGAGGTCTGGGCCCTTGTCATCAAGGATTCTCACACCTGTGAGATATTCAATAAAGAAGTGGCGACCCAATAGATAGATATTGAATGGATGAGTTTAAGGAGTCCGGTATGACAAAAAAAATCTTTCTTATAGCTCTAGTTATTTCCGTTCCGGTTCTTTTTACCCTGGGGAAAGAGATGGATTCCCAGGATAATGATCAGGAAAAAGTGGTATTGGAGCTCAAACTGCCCAAGCCCATGTTCGTAGGAACGCCCAGAAATATCCGCACGTCCAACCTGGAAAGAATAACCGGAAAAAAACGTGGTCCGTTTCTCGTTCCAAAGGGAACAGAGCTTCTTTCTTTTAATAAACCCGTTACAGGAAGCGACCCGGAGCCGGTTATCGGCGAAATGGAATTCGTCACCGATGGAGAAAAATCCGGAGAGGAAGGATATTTTGTGGAGCTTGGACCAGGAGTTCAGTACGTACAGATCGATCTCGAAAGCTCCCATCACCTGTATGCCATTTTGATCTGGCATTACCACAGCCAGGCTCGTGTTTACCGCGATGTGATCGTCCAGGTCTCAGATGATGCCGACTTCATCACCGGTGTCAAAACACTCTTCAATAATGATCACGACAACTCTTCAGGACTGGGTGTCGGGAAGGAAAAAGAATACATTGAAGTCAACGAAGGACGATTGATCGATACAAGAGGTGTCACTGCCAGGTATATCCGCTTCTACAGTAGAGGGAATACCGCAAACGATATGAATCATTATGTTGAAGTGGAAGTTTTCGGCACTCCTGTGAAATGAATAAAAAAGCGGCGTGTTGCTGGTTATTCCTGCTCGTTGTTCTTGGAGGTCTTCTGTTTCGTCTGATCCAGCTTGATCTGCGTCCCATGCACCACGATGAGGCCAACCAGGCCGTCAAGTTCAGCAGACTTCTGGAGCAAGGCGAATACCATTATGACAGGACCGAACACCATGGTCCCAGCCTTTATTATCTCTCACTCCCCTTTGCCTGGATAGCCTCCGGAACTTCATTCTCGGCCCTGACTGAAGTGACCCTACGCTTAGTACCAGTGATTTTCGGTGTGGGGATAATCCTGCTTTTTTTGCTTCTGAAGCACAGTCTCTCTCTCGAAGCTGCTGTTTTTTCCGGATTATTTGCCGCTGTCTCACCTGCCCTGGTTTTCTACAGCCGGTTCTATATTCAGGAAACACTTCTCGTTTTTTTTCTTATGGGCGCAATTGCGTCTGGCTGGCAATACCTCCAAAAGAGATCTCTTGCATGGGCTGCCTCTACTGGATTTTTCTGTGGAATGATGTTCACCACAAAGGAAACCTGCATCGTCGCCTTTGGAGCCATGTTCTCTGCTCTGCTCTTGACTCATTTTTCATTGAAAAAATCTTTCAGGTCGGACGACATGCCGAGAATGCCGCAAGCCAGTCATTTGCTCGTTTTTCTCGGTACAGGCGTCCTCGTCTCCCTGCTCCTGTATTCTTCTTTTTTCCAAAATCCCAAAGGGATTCTGGATTCGGTGCTTGCCTTTGGGACCTATTTTAGCCGCGCGGGGGACGCCGGATTCCATTCTCATCCATGGTACTACTATTTAAAGATGCTGGCCTTCTCACAATACGGGAATGGCCCTTTCTGGAGTGAAGCCCTTATTCTAGTGCTGGCTGTGGTGGGTGGCTTTGCAGCCTTCAGGCCGCTTTCCAACGGTGAGCCCAGTCCCTTCTTCCTGCGCTTTATCACTTTCTATACTCTTTTCGCAACGGCGGTCTACTCCTTCATTCCCTACAAGACTCCCTGGAACATGCTTCCTTTCTATATCGGGTTTATCCTGCTTGCAGGATACGGTACAGTCTTCTTATTCACGACCAGCAAAAAACTCATTTTTCGGACCATTGTCATCCTGGTGATCGGCTCTGGCCTCTTCCATCTCGGGATGCAGAGCTACAGCGCAAATATTACATTTTGCGCGGACTCTCGCAATCCCTATGTCTATTCCCAAACCAGCCCCGATTTCATGCATCTCGTCAAACGGATCAACGACCTGGCCCTTCTTCATCCGGACCAGGATCAAATGCTGATCAAAGTGATCACACAGCCAGACGAGGCCTGGCCTCTTCCCTGGTACCTGAGGAGTTTCGGGAGAGTGGGATACTGGCAGGAAGTGGAAGGAGCTGGAGAATTCACTGATGTTCCCCTCATCGTCTCCTCTTTGGATAAAACTTTCCGACTTCAGCCCGCTCTGGAAGGAAATCATATTCTTGAATACTATGAACTTCGGCCCGAAGTTCTTCTAGCGCTGCATATAGAAAGGAGTCTCTGGGACATTTTTCTAAAGAAGCAGTCAGAGAAGTGATGGACATATCAATCGTTATTCCAGCATTGAACGAGGCCGAAAAAATCCGATTTGATGTGGAAGCTGCCGCCTCTTTCACCAAGGACTCCGGGTGGCACGGCGAGGTGATCGTAGTCGACGATGGAAGCACTGACGGCACAGCAGAGGCTGCGCGCAAAGCAAACATCCCTTCTTCAGTCAAACTTGTGATTATCCGCCTGGAGAAAAATTCAGGAAAGGGATTTGCGGTAAAAACCGGAATACAAAAAACACGGGGAGATGTCGTGCTGTTCGCAGACAGCGGGACCTGTGTTCCTTACACAAACGCCTTAAAGCAGGTCGAACGAATTCGATCTGGAGACCTGGACATGGCCATGGCGTCCCGTCGGTTAAAGGAAACACGCATCCTTAAAGATCGAAGCCAGAAGCGCCGTATGCTTTCCCGGCTCTTCCGTATGGCTGCGATCGCAATCACTGGGCTGCCTCGCAGGATCACAGATTCCCAATGTGGATTCAAACTGTACAAAGGAAAGATTGCCAGGAAACTCTTTGATGAGTGCCTGACTCGAGGCTACCTTTTTGAGCTAGAGATAATCCTCCGGGCTCTCAAATTGGGTTACAGAGTCGAAGAATTTCCCATAGAGTGGAGCTGTGACTTGGATACCCGCCTGCGGCCAGGCAGTGATGCCTTCGGTGTGCTCAAAGAGATGTTCAAAATCAGATCGATCATCAAAAAAACCCAAAAATAAAAAAGGGGAAATAAAAAAGGGGCCTGGCCCCGTTGTTTGCTGGAATAAGGGGCAGGCCCCTGATTCTTTGTTGGAAAAAATGGAAAAAGGGGCCTGGCCCCTTTTTTATTTTTTTTATTTTTTCTATTCGAGATCCCGTATCCAGATATTGCGGAATCGGACCGGATTGCCGTGGTCCTGGAGCGAAAAAGGAAGTTTATCCGGGTGCACTGTGTAGGGAGGTCTTTTTTTATGTTCGGTGGGGCCAGTTAATTCCACATTATCCTGCACAAGGATCCCGTTGTGAAACACAGTCATCCGGGCCGGACGGCTCAGACTGCCGTCATCAGAAAAACGCGGCCGATGAAAAACGATGTCGTATGTCTGCCACTCTCCTGGAGGACGACAGGAATTTCCCAACGGGGGGTACTGGCAATAAACAGTTGCAGTCATTCCATCCGCATAGGTCTTGTTTTTATTGCAATCGAGCACCTGAACTTCATATTTTCCCATCAGAAAAACGCCGCTGTTTCCCCTTTCCTGCCCCTCCCCGATCGCCGGGACAGGGGATGCCCATTCGACATGGAGCTGGCAGTCTCCAAAACCACGAACAGTGCGGATGGAGCCGGTCTTTTCAACGACTTCCATATACCTATTTTCGACTTTCCACCGGGCTGATTCTCCTTTGCTGTCGGACCACTGAGACAGGTCACGTCCGTCAAAAAGGACGATGGCATCCGATGGCGCAGGCACAGGATCTCCTCCAGGCCCCG
>DAOVAM010000072.1 GCA_030671065.1 Candidatus Aminicenantota bacterium | reverse complement strand
TTCTATCCTGCAAAAGCGCGCAGCCCAAGTTGAGTCTCGAAAAAGTCATTGCGCGAGCCCTTGAAAAGGGCGGTGATTTTGCGGATGTTTACGTTGAAAACAGGATATCTCGCAGAATATTGATGGAGGAGTCCAAATTCAAGAGCGCGGTCTTCGGCATAAGCCAAGGGGCTGGCGTGAGAGTCATTTCCGGGGATAAAACCGGATTTGCTTACACGGATGAACTGAAGGACGAGAAACTGATGAGGGCCGCAGAGATCGCTTCATTTGTCGCTGAAGGAAACAAATCTTCAGGCTCTATCGCTGTGAAAAAGGAAAACCGAGAATCTTACGTTACGGTCAAACTCCCCCTTGAAGATATAGCGGATGAGAAAAGAATCGATGTGATGAAGCGGGCAAATCAAGCTGCTCTGGATTATGATCCCAGGATTCAGATGGCCTCGATCAGCTACTACGATGAGGTGAGGGGACGAACCCTTGCCAACAGCGAAGGACTCCTGTTGAGCGATGAATTGCCGTTATTGTTCTTCATAGTCCAGACTTTGGGCGTGGGGAATAACACGCGCCATATGGGACGAGAGAGACTCAGCCGTCATTCTGGCTTCGAGATGTTCGATGAAGTCACACCTGAAGAAGTGGCACAGACATGCGCTCGAGAGTCCATCGCCATGCTCGAGGCGAAAGATGCTCCTGCCGGAATAATGGATGTAGTCATGCAGAATGGATGGGGAGGTGTGCTCGTTCATGAGGCAGTGGGGCATCCTCTGGAAGGCGACATCATTGCCCGAAAAATAGGAGCCTTTACAGGGAAACTAGGAAAAAAAGTAGCCAGCGATGTTTTTACGATGGTAGATGACGGAACTCTGCCGAATTTCCGCGGAACGACAAATTTTGACGATGAGGGAACTCAGATGAGGCGGAATGTACTGATCAAAGACGGCGTTCTTGTGAAATTTATGACCGATATCCTCTCAGCAAAACAGTTGAAAATGGAGCGCACTGGAAACGGAAGGCGCGAAAGCTTCCGTTATCTCCCTATACCCCGAATGACAAACACTTTTATCGAAGCGGGCAAAGATAAACCTGAAGATATTTTGGCCTCCACTCAAAGTGGTTTGTACGTGCAGAGCTTGAGCGGAGGGAGTGTTAATCCAGTCACTGGAATGTTCAACTTCACCTGTCGCGAATCCTACATGATTGAGAACGGGAAGAAAACCACTCCCGTGAAAGGGGCCACTCTGATTGGAAACTGTTTGGATGTCATTTCAAACATTGATGCTGTCGGAGACGACCTTGATTTTGGCCCAGGAATCTGCGGAAAAGGTCAGGCCGCAGAAGTGACGGCCGGGCAGCCTACAGTCAGGATTCGCGGCATAAATGTGGGTGGAAGCAGAGCGAGAAGATGAGCGAAACGAATGAAAGGAGATAATCATGGACTATAAAGGATTAGCAGAACAACTTGTCAATAAATGTATAAATAAGGGTGCAGACCAGGCGGAAGTCTTTGTAGAATCGGGTCGCAACCTCAGTATTGAAGTCCGAAACGGAGATATCGAGACAGTCCAGGAAGCCGCGACTCATGGAGTGGGATTTCGAGTCTTTGTCAAAGGGAAAATGGCTTTCTCCAGCTGCAACGATTTCGAGAGCAAAGCTTTAGATAATGCCGTTGAAAGCGCTGTCCGGTTTGCAGCGAATACAACTCCTGATGAGAATAATGTGCTTCCTGATGACAAAGGTGTAACCCAAGTGGAAGGTCTTTATGATTCTCAGATAAGTCAGATTCCGATGGAGAAAAAAATCGATCTGGCGAAAAAGGTCGAAAAATTGGCCATGAAGGACTCCCGGATCACCAAGAGTTCCGGAGCTTCCTTTTCAGAAGGAGAAGCAGAGATTTTTCTCGCCAATTCGAACGGACTTCTGAAGAGCTTCAAGGAGTCGGGCTGCGGTTTTGGAGTTTCAGTTGTCGCGGAAAAAGGAGATCAGAAATCGACTGGAGGAGAATCATGCTCGAGGCGCTTTTTTGCAGATCTCAAGCCTCCAGAGGAGATCGCTGAGAAAGCCGCGAAAGATGCTTATGAAATGCTCGATCCTCAAATGGTTAAAACCCAGAAAGCCTCTGTTATTTTCGACCCGGATGTGGCGCGTGCCATCTTAGGCGGTATTCTCGCAGCTATAAACGGAGAACGTGTCCTTCAGGGAGCCAGTTTTCTCAGGGACAAGATGGACCAAAAAATTGCTTCAGAGCTAGTCACTCTCATCGATGACGGAACACGGCCAAAAGGCATGGGCAGTAAACCCTTTGACGGAGAAGGAGTCCCCACGCAGAGAAGGATTATCGTGGATAAAGGCATTTTGAAAGGCTTTATGTACAACACCATAGTTGCTAAGCGGGCCGGAGTCAAAAGTACAGGAAACGCCTCCAGAGGAGGTTTTACGAGTCTACCTGGAATAGGAGCGCATAATTTCTTCATGGCAGCGGGGAAGAACTCCCAAGATGAGATCATCAAGGCCACACAAGTCGGGCTCCTGCTTAAAGGCGTGACAGGTTACGGGATCAATTCTGTGAATGGGAATTTCAGCGGAGGAGCTTCCGGCTTCTGGGTGGAGAACGGGAAAATCGCTTTCCCGGTGAAAGGATTGACTGTTGCTGGAAATGCTTTCGAGATGCTGAGCAGTATCGATATGGTTGGGAATGACCTTGATCTGAATAGAAGCTTTACGGCTCCGACCTTTCGTATCAAGCAGCTTCAGATCGGAGGAAAGTAGGTCAGATATTCCAGCGGTAAGAAATCTTTATCATGAAGATATTGTCTCCCGGTGAAGAAAACAAATCTTCCAGGTCACGTCCGAGGTTGAAATCTCCCGGATTAGCGAAATTTGCCCGATTCTGAGTCCAGACAAAGTAGATTAATGAACCGGGAAGGTATTCCCACCGAAGAACCATAGTCCCTCGGAACGATTTATAGTTGAAATCGGGATTGTTGAATGAAAATTCTGGAGCTGGGCCCGGTCCATCAGGATCAACATAATAATAATCGTCAATAAAAGAGATCGTCGAGCTGCCTTCTCCGTAAATGTTGTAATCAAAGGATCTGGGTTGGGCCAGTTCCTTGAATTCGTCATACTGCCCCACAGCCAGGAATGGCTGGACATAAAGCTGGAGTGTCAGCTTGGGCGTAAAAGTCCAATTGAGCCTTACTGATCCGGAAAGAGTTTTTTGATAGATTTTACCGAATACATACCTGGATCCAAAGGTATCAATCATTAACGGATCATCCACTCTTCTCAGCCACTGCACAGGGGACTCCTCGGCAGAATACTCCGGGCCGAAAGAAAAGCTGATATTGCTTTTTGGCTTAAATCGGAGAGAAACACCGCCGCTCCAGGAATAGCTTCCCCACCACTCAGGCCTTTTGTAGAAATTCGTACCTGCCGAAAGGACTATCGACTTGCGGCTGTCAGTGCTCATTCCGAACCTGATTTGGTATCCTTGCGGGACGCAGGCAAGAGGCCCTCCTCTTGTCAGGGTTTTGCTCAGTGTTTTGGGATTGTACGCAACCATCGTGTCAAAGCTCCAGTAGTTCAGGAATTGTCCTTCTGCGCTTACCAGAACACCTTCCCCGATCTTGTTGCCTCCAAAATCATAGTTACCGAAAGGTCCTCCGTAAAGAATAACATTCCGGAAAATCTTTCCAGGATGAGGCCATTGGTAAGCTAAAATCAGATGATAGTTAATGACGTCAGAAGAACCGAATTGGAATCCAGCATCATTCGGATTAAATCCAGGGGATAAGGCGCCTATGGCCGCACTAAGAAAGAATCTTCCTTTTTGTTTATTTATGGCTACTCGTGCTCCCCAGCCCATGAGGGATGTGGCGTTTTCATCCACTTCGACATGACCGGCATCCGGACGCTGGAAGTAGTGGGTCGACGAGTATTGTAAACTTGTAATGGCATCCTGGCTTCCCTCTACGCGTGTGCCTCCAAACCAACCCGTAATAACCCAATGTTTCTTTTTATCCAGAAATGTCCATCCATCGATGGCCAGGCTGAAAGCTCTCTCGTTCAGAATTTCTGCAAGGGTGTCTTTCCTTAAATCTCGAATGACTGATGTGGCTAAAAATCCAACGCCCCTATCTCCTTCACTGAACTCCTTTTGGCCGCGCAGTACGCCGTAATACGATAAAGGTGCGACCTCCTCATGAAACCTGTTGCCACTGGAATCTATCTCTGCGAACTCACGGGCTGTCAAAGCATTAATAAATCCGAAATTCCACTCTTTCCCCATTTTTCCGGATAGCTTAAAGGCTCCTAGGATGGTTGATCTATCCGGATAGTTCACGTAGCCACTCTGTGTGACAGAACCCTGCGGAGCTCTTCCGATCCGGCGGCTGTAGAAAAAGGTCGGATTCGACCAATTGATGTTGGCATTAAAGGCATTGCCGCCTCGACCGAATTCATCGAAAATGTTCATTCCTTCAATAAAAAAAGGTCTTTTTTCACTGTAGTATGTTTCATAATCGCTCAAGTTGATCACAGCGGGGTCGACCTCAACCTGACCGAAGTCGGGATTTACGGTGGAATCCAGTGTCAGGTTGCTCTTTAAGCCGATCTTCAAGTCAAATCCCATATTTCCCAGGAAGTCCTGCCCTGTCTGGAAAGGATTGCCTGTTTCTTCAGGACTGAATTCTGCCTGGCTGACAGCATACGGAAGGAACTCAATATGGCGACCAGGATGAATGTCACGAATCCCCTCAAGCTTGGCAAATCGAGAGACATAGGCGGTGTCCTCCTTTGGGACCCAAACAAACCCGATTCGCTCGTTCTTCCGTTTTATGACTCTACGAAAATTGACACCCCAGGTGTGTTCTTTTTTCTTCGGGAAGCGGAGTTGGTTATAAGGAATCCTGAGCTCAACAGTCCATCCCTTCTCATCGAGCATGGATTTCCAATCCCATACGCCATCCCATGTGCTATCATTATAAATATCATTGTACAGAGTCCAATCGACTATCGAACCCGAGGGATTCACAGCAAACTGGTAACCGGAACGCCGGTCGTAATATGTGTCCACAGCAAAAATAAACCAGTCAGAATCCACAAAATCATCACGCCGCCCTAAACGGCCTTTTATGAGTTCAGGTTGTGAATCATACAGACGGGCTGCAATATAAAGCGCTTTTTCGTCATAGGCGACCCAGATTTCAGTTCTTTCAGTGGGTTGTTCCCCGTCGTTCGGGTCGGACATCGTAAAATCGCTGTGCCCTTCTTTCTGCCAGACATTTTCATCCAACACACCATCAATGCTTATCGGTTCAATTGTCCGAACAGCCTGAACGGTCTTTTGTGGTTCTGGCTCAGTGCCTTTTTTCTTGGGATCTTTGGCCCCTAATATAATAGGAATAAGAAGTATAACAATGAATATTGACTTTTTTATCATAAAACTACTCCTTCAGATTGAACGTTCAATTCATCTCTTCAACATCATGTAGATAGTCGCCTTATATTTTTATGAAAGGGACGTATTTAAATTGAGGCATTGAGACAAAAGTCTCTTTTTGAGATATAGACCTCTATTCCGATCATTTTTTCATTCAATTACTAATACGAATTTTCAGACCAAAAGGATTACTTTTTAGCCTAGAACTCAAAAAAAACTCAAAAAAGAATTTTTGTTTAAGGTATTTTGCATTATACATACTAGATTAATAAGACTTAAAAGAAAGTAAAAAAGATGCCTTGGTGGTGTAAAGGATTCGGTTATTCAGGTTGAAAAGACAGAGATAACGGAATTTAGATTAAGAAAAAAAGATGAAGATTCTTCCTCAGCATATTCAGATTAAATACAGTTTTCTTCTTTTCTCAAGCTAAACTTTAAATTTTCCGAACCGAAAGATAGCCTATTTCAAGGTGGCTGACTTCGTGTAATATCCACCTTTCAGCGAGTCATATACGAGTTTTACACTTCCTTTTCCTTTAACCAGAAACCGGTATTCGACTCGCCCAAAAGAAGGAACACCGTTTTCCACCCGTATAGAGTTTTCTCTTATTTTTACCTTGCCCGTGATTCCGCGGTATTCATCGAGGAGCCGTCCTGCTGCGATGAGTTTGATTTTTTGACCTTCAATTGTGAACCGGTCGGACCGATGGAGCTTGTTCTGCACTGCGATAGCAGAGATAGTGGGCGTTACCCGGGTGTTTTTCACAGAGACATCAACCTGAAAAAGGTCCTTTTCTAACTTTTTAATTTTTACTCCTTCAAATTCGAGTCTCGGCATCTGGTCAGCATGGTAGAAACAGAAAGCAGCGTTCCTGTGGCATGTATCTGCCATCTGGAAATGAGGAGGAACGCGATTCCCATAAATTGTCATGCCGCCGATTTCAACATCGCCGTAGAGCGGATGTTTGTACGGTTTCCATTCGACATAATGCTCACCCAGGAGAACCAGGTCGTGGTAGGTCATTTCAGCGATTCTTTGGGCGAGATCGCGCATCCTCTGGATTTCTTCATCTACTTCCACTCCTTCACCTTCCTCTCCACCTACAGGGAAAGAAAAAGTGGGAGACATATCCAGCTCGTTGCTGAATGTATAGACTCCGAGTACGTTGTTGAGAAAGTCAATGCTCCCTCCAAAGACTGTGTACAGGTCTGTGTAAACAATCAGGTATTTGTATCCGGGGATGATCTTTTCACCCGTTTTTCCGATGTAGTCATAGACATTCCTGTCTCCCATCGGGTATTCACCCATGTTCTTGGCTCCAGGTCCCCTGAGGATCATCCCGCCTGAGTTATGAAAATTCTGGCCTCCCATGATGTTGGGATGGGCAAGAAGGAAGTCGCGCGTGGCTTTGGTTTCAGGATAGCTGAAAGGATAGGGGCCAGCTCCCATCTGGACATACTGAGGCTGCCAGTTGAATCCATAGTTCCGGTTCATGTCATATCCACCCAGTTGGTCTTCGTTAATGAACCCATCGCCATCGTTGTCGATGCCCTCTGTTCCCAGCATCGTGTATTCTCCCTTTTGCTCCGGTCTCGCGGGAATCAAGATGCGGGGATCGTCCGGATGAGCTACGAATCTTCCTTTTGGATCTTTCTTCCTCATGGATGTGATGAATCCATCTCCGTCCAGGTCTTCAGGACTGTCTTCATCCGCAACTCCATCCCGGTCATCATCCACTGGTATTAATCCGGTTCTGTAATATTCTCCCTTGTCGACAAAATAATCCCTGCTGTCCGGATTCATGGTGGGGATGAAGTAAAAAGCTCTTTCATCCAGGAGGCGAGTGGCTAGCTCTGTTTTGCCGTAGTTTTTCAACAGATACCATATCGCATACAGCGCGACTTCTGTTCCCTGGACCTCGTTTCCATGGATATTGCCGTCGATGTAGAATCCTGATTTGTGTTCTGCGGGGCCAGTTTTAGGATTATTGAGGATGACAGCCCAGATATCTCTTCCCTGGTAAGTCTTCCCAAGGGAGATCATTTTCATTAACTGAGGATTCGCTTTCTGAAGAGCCTTGAGCGCTGCTGTGAGTTCGGCATTGTTATAGAAATGGTCGAAAGAGAGTTTTACCTCAGCTCCTGACAGGGTTATAGATGACAATAATGTCAGACTTAGGACAACTCCTAAGAATGTCTTAACAATATTAATTCTTCTCATTTTTTCCTCCATCTATTGAAGGACGACGGTTGTCGTCACCGTATCGAGGTTTGGAGATCCGGCCGTAATCGTGATTTTTGATCCTTTTTTTCCTCTTATCGTCCACTCCGTCTTTTTCGTTCCTCCGCTGCCGTTAATAAAAGGGATGTTTACGACGGAGCGTCCGGAAAACAGGGATTGTCCTTGATTCAGTTTAAGCTCAGCCCTGATCGGCCAAGCGGCCATGGCGCGTCTTGCCTGAGCTGTAGACGTGGGGAACCATCCCGTGTTAGTGAAGTAAACAGTTACCTGATAGACTCCAATTCCTTGAGCTTCAACATGAGTTTCTTTTATCTCAAGCTGAGGCAAACGGTTCATAAAGTCAATGTAGTAATCGGAATGAAAATCGATCGTCTTTTTCATGTCAGAAGAAGGCGGGTTGATTTTCAGATAGGGGACAAATCCTCCAATCTCCACATCACCCAGTGTGGGATGCGTGTAGGGTTCCCAGTCAACAAATCCCTTATCTTTCAAAACCTCATCCGACCATTTGAGGATGTAGGAGTCAGGATGTTCGCCTTCTTTAGTTGATGGTCTTTTCGGCATACTCTCCATCATCTTGACCATTTGTTCCGGGGTGACTTTACCTGATTTAACCATGTCTTTCACCATTGAGGCTTTGAAGTTCGCAGGAGCACCCTGCTCTTTGAGAAAATCTTCAATGACTTTATCGTCGAGGGCCAGAAAATCATCGGCCGACATGGTTTTCAGTTTCTCGATTGTCAGAGCATCCTTCTCTTTTTCATCGGATTCTTTCTTGGGTTCAGGTACAGCCCATAAATCTGCTGAAAAGACTGGAACTCCATACTGGAAATAGCAGTAAGCGACAAAGGAACCTTTTCTGACTCCTTTAGCCCTGTTTTCAGGATACTCAAGCTCGGCTTTTTTCAGTGCGTCTTTGTAGTCTTTCTGGACTTCTTGGATAATGGGCATATCTTCGTTGTCGATACTCATGGCCGCGCCCAGACCGAGAAAACTAGCCACCATGCTTTCATCGACCTG
>DAOVAM010000135.1 GCA_030671065.1 Candidatus Aminicenantota bacterium | reverse complement strand
AAATGCTATAGCCCCGCTCTTTATTAAAATGTGTCCGGTCAACGATCCTTGGGGATATCCTTTCCGGGTTTATTCGGGCACATCTGTATCCAATGCATACAGTATCCCTGCGGCCGGCTTGGGAGATGATGACTTTTTGATCGTGTCTTTGGGCCGGGACGGCGCAGTGGGAGGGAGCGTGACGTATACTTACCAGGCTGGAAACCCGATAGCAGGTTTATATACTGTGGATTCCATGGATGACTTTACGAATGATTTAATCAATTTCAATGGGTCCTGGCTCCATGCTCCTCGCATCGCTGGTCAAGGGTCATAAAGAATTTTACTCATTCAGCTCTTCTTTTTTAGGCCTGTGCCAGGACAGAGTGTTCTGCATTTTTTCTTTTTCCTTTCCTATTCCATTGTCTCCTTTCTCTTTCGAATTCTGGGCACATTTTCAGAGATAATTCTGTTTTTAGGGGGAGTGAACATTCATTCCTTTTCCTGAAAAAAATGTGGTATAATCTCTGCAACGAATCATGCGTACGGTTGTCCTTTGCATCGTCTACGTAATTATCGCGATTCTTTACATTCCTGTTATTATTTTTTGTTTTCTCCTGCGGTGGCCTCAACCTGTCAGTTTGATAGGGAACGGAGCGATACGCCTCGGACTGTGCATTCTGGGAATGCGTCTTGAAGTGACCGGTCTTGAGAAGATTAATAAAAGAGCCCCTTATGTTTTCATGTGCAACCACTTGAGCGCGATCGACGGCCCTTTACTTTTCATGCTTATTCCTCAATCTATAAGAGTCATCCTGAAAAAAGAGGCCTTCAGGATTCCGGTGCTCGGCCAGGCCATGAAGCTTGTGGGTTTTATCCCTGTGGACCGGAAGGGCTTAAGGGGAGGAAAAAGGAGCATAGATCAAGCCACAGACATGATTAAGAAGAAAGAATGTTCCTTCCTGATATTTCCCGAAGGGACCAGAAGCCGGGACGGAAAACTGCAGCTTTTCAAGCGGGGAGGATTCTTCTTGGCTCTGCACAGCCAGGTTCCTGTGGCTCCAGTGAGCATTCAAGGAACCTTCGAGCTTATGCCAAAAAAGTCCTTTTTCATCAAGAAAGGCAAAGTGAGGATTGCTTTTCATTCTATCGTTCCCGTTCAAGGGTTTGACCGTGAAACCCTTCCTCAACTGGTGGAAAAAGTGAGGAATGCCATAGGCTCAGGCTTGAAGGAGGAGGGGAAATGAATTATCAGGATATAATCGAAGAAGGGAAGAAAATTGCAGAGGATTTTTTTAAGACTCGAGACACTCTATTCGAAAAAGTCATTAACCTTTTCACCGAAAGATTGAAGGAGGGACATAAGATTCTCGTGTTTGGAAACGGCGGGAGCGCTGCCCAGGCGCAGCATTTTGCCGCTGAACTCGTGAATAAATTTTTAAAGGAAAGGCCTCCGATTCGAGCTCTTGCCTTGACTACTGACACATCTGCCTTAACCTCTATCGCCAATGATGCGTCCTTCGATCATGTCTTTAGCCGCCAGGTAGAAGCTCTTGGTGAGGAAGGAGACGTAGCTCTTGGCCTTTCCACGAGTGGAAATTCTCCGAATATGGTCGAAGCCATGAAATGTGCCAGAGAAAAAGGGCTGGTCACAGCTGCCCTGACTGGGAAAGAGGGAGGCAAGCTCCATTCGCGTGTTGATTATTTACTGGATGTTCCCTCTGAGAGCACACCCAGGATTCAAGAGGTTCATATTCTTCTCCTCCATCTTTTGGCTCAGGAGATAGAAGGAAGGTTACTTTGACCGGTCAAGACATTCTAATTTCACGGAACTGAAAAGATGGCATGCTGGATAAATCCCCTTGTCTTTATTGAAGATGGAGCATTTCTTTGAAGTAGGCGATGGTTTTATCGAGACCTTCTTCGAGACTGATTCGAGGTTTCCAACCGAGTTTTTCCTTGGCCAGGGATATATCCGGACATCTGCGGAGAGGATCGTCTGCCGGCAAAGACTTATGGATGATCTTTGAAGAGCTCTTTGTGAGCTTGATAATTGTCTCTGCAACGTCAAGCACAGGAATCTCTTCAGGGTTTCCCAAATTCACCGGACCCGTGAAGTCATCCACTGCCATCAGAGCGATGAGAGCTTGAATGAGGTCTGATACATAACAGAAAGACCGTGTTTGGCTTCCATCCCCATAAACCGTTAGAGGCTCCCCGCTGAGAGCCTGGACGATAAAATTGCTGATGGCCCTTCCGTCGTTCACTGCCATCCGAGGGCCGTAAGTGTTGAAAATCCTGGCAATTTGGATATCGACTTTGTTCTGGCGATGGTAATCCATCATGAGCGTTTCAGCGACTCTCTTGCCTTCATCGTAACAGCTCCGGTAGCCGATAGGATTGACATTTCCCCAATAGCCTTCCGGTTGGGGATGGACCTTTGCATCGCCGTATATTTCTGAGGATGAGGCGAGGAGGATTCGGGCTTTAATCCTTTTTGCCAGGCCCAGCATGTTGATCGTGCCCATGACGTTTGTTTTTACTGTTTTTATGGCATTAAGCTGGTAGTGGATCGGGGACGCTGGACAAGCAAGGTGGTAGATTTTATCCACCTCAAGGAAAAGAGGATGGATAATATCGTGCCGGATCGATTCGAAGTGAGTGTGGGAAAAAAGATGACGAATATTGTCTTTGGAACCAGAGAAAAAATTATCGACACAGACGATATCCGTGCTCTTTTCCAGAAGGGAATCGCAGAGATGGCTTCCGAGAAATCCGGCTCCTCCTGTGACCAGGATACGTTTCATCGTGTTCCTTTTCTGTGAATTCTATCCATAAAACTGCGCACACAATATGGAAGAGAATCTCCTTTTTTTATTCATAAGCCATGAAGAGGAGGCTTTTTTTCTTGAGTATATCTTTCTGCATCTGGATGAGCTCTTTTATCCCCTTATCTGCCAGACTCATAAGAGCGGACAATTCTTTCCTTGAGAAGGGCTTCTTTTCGGCTGTCGCTTGGATTTCGACGAGCTGTCCCTTTTCTGTTTCTACAACATTCATGTCTATTTCCGCGTTGGCATCCTCTTCGTAGTCAAGGTCAAGGAGTATTTCTCCTTCAACAATTCCCACACTCACAGCGCTAACCAGGTGCTTGAGCGGCATCTCGTCAATGATTTTTTCATCCACCATCTTTTTCAGCGCTAGAGCTAATGCCACACAGGAGGCTGTGATTGATGCCGTTCTTGTTCCTCCGTCTGCCTGTATGACATCACAATCCAGGATGATCGTCCTTTCTCCAAGGATTCCGAGCTCTGTCACGGCCCGGAGTGAGCGGCCTATCAGACGCTGGATTTCTTGTGTTCTCCCTGAAATCCGTGTCTGCATTCTCTCTCTGACAGTTCGTTTCTCTGTTGAACGGGGAAGCATGGAATATTCGGCAGTGACCCAGCCTGTTTTGGTATTTTTCAGAAAGGGCGGAATCCTTTCATCGATGGTCGCTGCAGCTATGACTTTGGTTTTTCCGATTTCTATGAGTGCAGACCCATCCGCAAAACCCAGGTAGTCCGGCTTGATTTTAACTGGTCTTAATGCATTGGCGGGGCGCTTGTGGGCTCTCATCATCTTGTTTCTTTTAGAATCCTGACTTCTCCCTGGCAGAGTTCCTTATGCGGATTCTTCTTCCTCATTTTATTCTGGTTGTGTTTTCCATCTGTTATGAAGCCAGAACCAGTATGCGGGATTTTTCCGTATCTGGGCCTCTATAATCTTAGTGCATATCTGAGTGATTTTCAACACCTGTTGATTGTAGTCTCCTTCGAGTTCTATTTTCAGTGGTTCAAGGATCTGGATCTGGTAGTGAAGAGATGATGTTGGAAAGCAGAAGAGAGGAACGATGGGCGATTGTGTTTTGAGGAAGAATGCGGCCAGGCTTGGCGTGGTAGCGGTTTGACGGCCAAAAAAGTCGACAAAGACTGCCTGGTGTTTTTGTACATTCTGATCGATCAAGAAGGCGACCATTTCTTCGGCGCGGAGGGATTGGAGAATCTGTTTTGTAGCCTGGTGTTTATAGATGATTTCTGCTCCTTGGTGCGTTCTGAGTTTGAGAAGCGCTTTCTCCAAGAGTTTATTGTCCAGGGCCCGGGCGATCACTTTTAGTCTTCCCAACTGGGACACGAAAAAGGGAGCGATTTCCCAACTCCCATAATGAGCTGTGACGAGAATCACACCTTTTTTTTCCTGGAGTGCCGACCGCAGATTTTCTTCGCCTTCGACGTGGATGAGAGAGTTTTTTTTCTTTTCTGAGAGGCTGGAGAATTTAATGATATCCATGAGGAATGAACCAAAATGCATGAACGTCCGACGAGCTATCCTTTTCAGATCTGGGGAAGCGATGTCTTTCCCAAAGGCCACATTCAGATTTGAAAGAGCAATCCGGCGATGTCTCTTATCCAGAGAGTAGAAGACTAGACCCGTGGTTTTTCCCCAGGCTCGGCAGAGTTTCCGGGGAAGAATATACAGGATGGATTTGAGCATCTGAAAGATCAATAATTCCAGATAATCTTTGAATTTTGTCATTGTCAATGATTATACTCTATTTTGAAGAAGAGAAGACATTGCGGAATAGAATTCTTCTTCCAGCTTAAGGTCGATCTTCAGATAGTACGCAGGAATTTGCTGAAGATTCTGTGTATGTCTAATCTTGACTGCGTCCTTTTCAGTCGTGATGAGTGCCTCTGCTTGGAGTTTTTGGCCTCTTTTAGAGATTTTATCAAGAGATCTGATAGGGTAGGAATAGTGATCAGGAAACACAAGGAAGTCCACGGGATGTATGGCTTCTTTTTGAAGGAGGGCCAAAAATCTTTCAGGACGTGCTATCCCACAGAAAGCCATGATCCTTTTTCCCTGAAACAATTCTGCGGACTCCTCCTCGTTCCTTTCTAGCCTGAAAAAGCCTTTGCTCTCGACTGAATATTCAAAAATGGCGGTGTGAGGAGAGACCTTCTTCATTTTTTCCTTCTGTTGACGATTGATTCCTTCTTCTATGAGGAGAGCGTCGGCTCTTTCCAGGGAAGATACGGGTTCACGGAGCGAGAATTTGTCTCTTGGATCATACAGGACAATATCCACATCTCTGGAGAGACGGCGGTGCTGAAATCCGTCATCCAGAACAACAAGATCGAAACCAAGATCTTTGGCCTTCTGGCAGGAAAGCAGTCGATTTTTCCCGATGAAAATTCCTGCCTGAGGGATGTTCAAGGCGACCATGAATGCTTCATCCCCTGATTCTTGCCAGCTACCGAGGAGGCTTTTCCCGTCAGAGAGAACTCCCCCACTCCTTTCCCACCCACCCTTGTACCCTCGGGTGATCATGGCGGGCTTAAATCCTTCTTTGATGAGAAAAGTCATCAAGTGAGTGACAAGCGGAGTTTTTCCTGAACCGCCGAAGGCAATGTTGCCCACGCTGATGACTGGCAAAGGAGCCCTTCTCGGATGGAATCTCTTCTGTGTGTACAGCCAGTTTTTAGCCCGGCACCAAGAGCGGTGAAGAAAAGAAAAGAGAGAGAAAAAAGGTTTCATCCCTTGAGGAATATACACCATTCGATTTTCTGTTTCAAGATGTTCTCGCCGAGCCAGGAAGAACGAACAGGATGGGAGGATACGGTCAAATCGAACGTTAAGCCTCTGAGACGGATAAAAATATTGCTCCCAGGAGTCCTGTGTTCAAAGAAGAATGAAAATGGCGAGGTGATCGTATAGAGTCAAAAAAGTATTATCGTCCCTTTCTTCAATTGACGAGTGTTTTTCCCCAGTTGCATCTGGTTGAACCAGCCCTCTGTTTTTTTTCGTCTGAACAATCCTTTTTCGGGACAGACGCTGACTGTCATGGCTTCCGAATCTTTTTTCTTTGACATAAACTTTTATATTGTGGTAATACTAGCGGCAGACTTCTCTTTCAATTAGGGAAAAATAAAGGAGGAACGATAATGAAAAAAGGAATCCTTATCTCTCGTTTGACATTGATCATCTGCGTGATTTTGTCATTCAGCCTTTTTCTTGGTGCAAAAAAGGTGAAGAAGCAACCTGTGCCTGTGATTCCAGAATCCATTCTGGACGGTCTTGAATGGAGAAACATCGGTCCGTGCAATATGGG